>JAVXBP010000006.1:0-31747 GCA_036659935.1 Clostridia bacterium | reverse complement strand
ACATCAACAGGACGGGATATGAAACATACACATTCGACATTTTCGTTGAGAAAAAAAGAAAAAGAAACTCTTGAGGACTTGCAAAAACAATTTTTTGCAATGACCGACAACATTGACGAGATTTCGTCAGTGACAACTCCGCACGCTTTTATCGGGTGGACATATTTCTATTCGATTTTTCTTATTCTCAGCGCGATAGTTTATTTTATGTCGCCAATAATGTCAATTGTGAGCGTTCTTGTCGCGGTAATTCCTTGCTTTATCTACGGAATTACACTCAACAAAAAAACGCCATTTCTCTATGAAAGATATCAATCGCGCGACATTATTTCGTCAATTCCGTCCATAGATTACGACCGCCAAGAGATAGTGCTGCTCGCGAATATCGACGCGCCTTATCAAAAGTTTTGGGTCGCAACAGTGTCGCCAGCATTCAATTTGTCGATAATCATACTCTCGACAATCGGCGCTTTCTATATGCTGATTTTGTCGTCAATTTCTATCGCGACAGCAGGTCCTTACACCTTGCCGAGTGGCAGTTTGATGTCGGCAGGCTTTTGCGCGGCTGTGTTTGTGCCAGCTTGGCTCGCAATGTTCTTCTATTACACGATAAATTATACTCAACAAGATATGGACGGAAATAAAAATTCTTGCCAAGCTTTGCTCGACATTTACAAGCATTTTCAACAAGATCCGCTCCAAAACACAAGAATTACCGTGGCGCTTTGCGGAGCAAATGAGGTTGGCTATATCGGTCTCAGAGCTTTTCTAGATTATTCAAAGTCGCAAGAACTCCAGTTGCCGCAGCTTTTTGTTTGCGTAAACAAATTGCTCGACAAAGAAAAACTCCACGTCACAATTTCGAAAAAAACTCAGTCACTCTCTCGAATTCTCAATCAAATTGACGACTTGAATGTCAAAAATAAATATGATATCTATGAGATGGTCTCTCAACAAGGCGCTTTTTTGACATTGAAACAAAAGGGCGCGATTACGATATCCGCCAACGAACTGGACAAAAATTATCAGCACGATGCGAAAAAGACGGATAAGGTTGTCACAAAAGCTTGCGACATAATAAAAGAAATTGCCGTTGGCATTGATGACGCGCTTACAAAATTGAAACACGCGCAAGACACCTCCGCGACAACAATAAAAAATAAAAGTTCTCAAGAAAAGTAGTAAAAATATTTAAAAATGTATATGTACGCGCCCAAAAATTGCTTTCTGGGCGTGTTTTTTTAGTTTTCTTTTGTAAATGTTGTGTTGTTGCAATGTGGGCAAGGTGGCATTTTGTCGTCAGAACCAAGTCTGACATCTTGACCGCAATTTGTGCAGCAATAACAACCTTTTCCTGGCTTTTCGCCTGTGCTAATTTTCGCCATACGTGACATAATTTGTTCCTCCTTAATAAGATTCTAATAAAATTATGTTCGTCTTTTGACAAAATATACTCTTTACCTATTGCAAAAATATCAATTTTGAGTTAAACTGTTGATATGGAAAGGCGCAAAAAAACAAATTCCGCGTTTGCGGAAAACGATAATCTCAAAAAACTTGAGCAAACTCGCAAGGGCTTTTCTATTTTCGACAATATTTATATCATTTGGACGATTTTGTCGGCATTTGTTTACGCTTTCAACGTTTGGATAAAGATTGAACTCAAAGGCTTTACTCCACAAAATATCATTCTGAGCGTGTTTGTCGGCTTGCTGTTTTTGGCGATGATTCTTTGTTTTGTTGTCGCAAATGTAAAGTCGCTGCGCGCGAAAAAAGTCTTCCGCTCTTACAAAAAATTCTTGCGAATTGGCAAAGATTTTACTCGCGTGGTAGTGCTTTCTTTGACGATAGTTTTGCTTTTCGACGCTATTCGCACGGACAAAAAAAGCATACTTATGATATGTTTCTATTCGATATCTTTGTCTTTTGCGCTCACGCAACTTACGCTCGCGATTATCTCGCAAGTTATCAAGTCAAAATTGAAAAAGCGCCTTGACAAGTCAAAGTCAAAATTCGACTTGCTCAAAAACTATTTTCCATATATCTACAACGGCGAAAAAAATGCAAATTTGTTGGAGAATGCAAAAAAAATTCTCGCTCAAACTGACAAAAATGAAGATTTGTTAGAAAATGCAAAGAAAATACTTTTGCCAAACGAAAAAATTGAGCAACTAGGCGACAAAATTGCAGAACATAACGAAAAAACACCGCCACAAAACATCGAGATAATTATCGACAGCCCTACTGACAAGCGCGCAATCGACGGCGACAAGAAAAGCAACAGCAATCACAAAGCGGACGACGACAGGAAAAGCAACTGCAATCACAAAGCGGACGGCGACAGGAAAAGCAACAGCAATCACAAAGCGGACGGCGACAAGAAAAGCAACTGCAATCACAAAGCGGACGGCGACAAAAGAAAGGGCTTCCAGACTGCCGACAAGGCTACAATTGACGACGGGAAAACCGACGGCGACGTGGTCGATATCAACGATATTTTTGTCGAGACGGCGGACGAAAGCGCTCAAAATGACAAGGTCAACACTCGCAAAGAATTGTTCGAAAACATTGTCGAAAAGATTGTTTTCCGCAAAAAGTAAATTGCAAAAATTCCTTATTATTTATTTTTTTAAAAAAAGTAACTCGCAATATTGTTGCCAATATGCGAGTTTTTTTATGGTTTTTTTAAAATTATTTCGCTAAAACAATTTGCGATTACTTCGTTTTCCAACGAATATTTCAAAGAAAAAGTTAGCGATTACTTCGTTTTTCGACGCATATTTCAAAGAAAAAGTAAGTTGCGTTTTTGTAATATTTTAGTCAAAAAGCGCTTTTTCGCAAGCGTTAGCACCCTTTGCAACGACTGCAATCGCCATTGCACCCTTCGCCTTTGCGGCGGTTTTTTACAATTATATTGATAGCGACCGCCACGACAATCGCCAGCGCGCCAACGCCAATTATCGTCCAGAAAGCAATGTTGTTGAGCGCCGCCAAGCGGGACATTTGGAAAATTGTAAGCGATATCAAATATGCCAGCGCAAATGTAAAGCCCAATGCGGCGAACCCAAGTCTGACCTTGCCAAGCTCGCGGAATTCCGTCGCAATCGCGCTTATGCACGCGGACGATAGCAAGTTGAACACCACAAAAGAATAGGACGCGACAGGCGACAACTGGCTTGCGCCAAGAATTTCCAACGTCGCGACAACCGTCTCTTTCGCGGTCAACCCCGACAAAGTCGCCACGACATATTGCCATTCGCCAAAGCCCAATGGCGCAAATATCGGCGAGATAAACTTGCCCACGCTCGCAAGCATACTGTCACTTGGATCGGACACCATTTTGAATGTCCAACTGAAAGTTTGCAAAAACCACAACACGATTGACGCGAGCAAAATCACTGTGCCTGCCTTGATAATAAAGCCCTTTGCCTTGTTCCACATTTCTTTGACGACATCGACAAATCTCGGCAAGCGATAAGGTGGCAATTCCATCACAAACGCGTTGTCTTCGTCTTGTTTTTTGAGCTTGCGAATACCTTTTAAAATAAGTCCGCCGACAATCACCGCGCAAATGCTTATGAGATAAATTGACACCGCGACAAGCGCGTTGCCTTTAAAAACCGTCGCCGAAAAATAAGCGAACATAATAAATTTCGCCGAGCACGGCATAAACGGAGTCAAAATTATCGTGCTGTTGCGGTCGGACTTGTTTTTGATTGACCGCGCCGTCATAACCGCTGGCACTGTGCATCCGCACCCCACAATAAACGGAATGAGCGACTGCCCCGACAAGCCAATCGAGCGCATAAGTCTGTCCATAACAAATGCAATTCTTGACATATAACCGCACGCTTCCAAGATTGATATAAAACCAAACAGAATCATAATTTGCGGAATGTACACCAATATCCCACCCACGCCCGACAAAACGCCGTTGATAAGCAAAGAAGAAAACCACTCGGCAACGTTGCCACTCATCGCATTGCCAAGCGAAGTTTTGGTCATATCAAGCGCCCAATTGAGCTTTTCGACCGTCCACGCGCCAAGCGATTGAATGGAAACATAGAACACGACAAACATAACCACCGCGAATATCGGTAGCGCCAGCCACTTGTTTGTGACGACCATATCAATCTTGTCAGAGACGCTTTTTTTGTGCGGTAATTCTATCATCAAGCTGTCCGCAAGCGTTTTTGTGATTGCGTTGTAACGCTCCGCGCCAACAAAAATGTCCACGCGCTCACCAAAAGTCTGCGAACTTTCATTTCTCAAAGCCGTCAAATTTTGTTTTTCAAGCTCGCTCAATTGACATTTTTCTATCATTTTTTTGTCGTTTTCAAGCAATTTTATCGCGTACCATTTTTTGTTTTTTTCAACATTTTGGACAAAATTATCCTCGACAAATTTTATTTTTTCTTCGAGCAGTTGATTGAATTTCAACTTGTCATTATGCCCGTCAAATTCACTTTGCGCAAGAATTTCGCATTGCTCCATGAGTTCTTTGACACCTTGTTTTTTTGTCGCGCTAATCTCCATTATTGGACAACCAAAATATTCGCCGAGCTTTTCTTTGTCAACGACAATGCCCTTTTTCTTGCCTTCGTCGCACATATTCAGCGCGATTATCATCTTGCAATCGAGCGCGACAAGCTGTGTCGAAAGATAGAGATTTCGCTCAAGATTTGTCACGTCAACAACGTTTATTATGACGTCAACTTGCGTGTCAAGCAAAAAGTCGCGCGTAACAATTTCGTCGGCGCTGAGCGGAGAAAGCGAATATATCCCCGGCAAGTCAACCAAAGAAACGCTTTTGTCCGCAAAATATTTGCCACTTTTGTGCTCGACGGTGACGCCGGGCCAGTTGCCGATGTGCTGATGCGACTTTGTGAGATAATTGAACAAGGTTGTCTTTCCGCAATTCGGGTTGCCTACAAGCGCGTATGTTTTCGCCATTATGCTTCCCTCCTTTTGCGTCCGACTTTTTGTGAGCTGTCTTGCGTTTTTGTCTTGTTGGAATTTTCTTTTAACGCTGACTTTTGGTCGCTTTCTTTATTTTTTTCGCTTTCGCAAGAATTTTTTGCAACGGCTTTTTTCGCGACTTTTTGCGTTTTTGTCTTGTCAATGACGGCGCACGCGACTTCTTCGACCACTTCTTCCGCTACGGCTTGACTTTCGACCAATTCTTGCTCCTTTTTCCTTATGTCGCCGATCGCTTTCAACAAGTTTTGATTGTTGTAATATACGTCTTCTTTCAACCGAGCCACGATTATTTTTTTGCACTCGCTCGCTCGCAAACAAACTCGATAGCCTCTAATTTCTATCTCGATTGGATCGCCAAACGGCGCTTTTTTGATAATTTTGACAACCGTCCCAGTTGTAAAACCCATTTGACAAATCTTTATTGCGCTGTCGCCACAAATATTTATCAGTACAATTTTTCCGCTTTCTCCGCTTTTTAACTGCGCCAAATTCATATAAATTCCTTTTTTTGTCTCCGAACAAATTGTTCGTTGCTTTTGTGCCATAATCATTTTGTTAGCATATACTAACAAGCTGTGCCTATATTATATGATATATATCAATTCTATGTCAAGCGTTTTGTTAGCATATACTAATAAAATTTTTTAAACGAAAAAATATTACATTTTGTCAGTATTTTGCCAACATTTTTTGCAATAATTTTTCGCTTTTTTTGCAATATTGCAAAGAAAAAAATTTCTTGCTTGAAGCGCAAGCTCGAATTTTAATTGCAATTTGATTTATTACTACAATTTTTCGTTCGCGGTTTTTTCGCAATCAGTTATTTGCAATCGCATTATTTTCAATGATTTATAGCCGCGCGGTTGTCATCAAACTTTTTTTGTGCTACAATAAAATTATATTATTTGCAATGCAAGGAGAAAATTATGAAAAAGAAATTTGCAGTCTTGGTATGCCTTATTTTGACGCTTTGTTTCGCGCTTGTTGGTTGCTCCAACAGCTACAAAAAGCTGCCCACAAAAGGCAACAAATTCGTCTTGGACAACAGTTGGAAAATGACTTTTTGCGACGATTTTGACTCTGTAAACTTGGATAATTGGAAGGTCAACACCATGCCCGACAACAAAAACATACGACGCGCGGGCATTTACACCGATTCGAGCGACGTGCTTTTTGCAAACGGTGGCAATTTGTTTATTCGAACCCTTTACAAGACAAGCGCCGCGGGCACTGGCTGGCACACTTCTTGGCTGGAAAGCAGCGTTGTCAAAGGCGAGGCGTCGACCACCAACCCAGATTACACTGGCTTGTCGCAAACTTATGGCTATTTTGAAATTCGTTGCAAAGTGCCAGCTTCGGTCGGCATTTGGTCGGCGTTCTGGATGATGCCCGACGGCGCGAAAGGTATGACGCAAAATGACGAGCTCAACACTGGTCGCGACGGCTTGGAAGTTGACATTATGGAATCGCCTTATATGTATAACAAAGTGAAAAATTTGAACACTCACGTCGCGCACGGCGACGGCTATGGCGACAATCTCAAAAGCGACAAGTCCGACACTTACAAAGTGCCGAATATGTATACGGAATTCCACACTTACGCGCTCGAATGGAACGCCGACGAGTATATTTTCTATATCGACGGCTTCGAAACTTACAGAACAAAATATGTCCAACGCGACGAAAAAGGCAACATAACAAAAACCCTTGGCGTCTCGCAAGTGGCGGAATATTTGATTCTTTCTGTCGAGGTCGCAGGCTGCGAAAAAGACGGAGCGCTTGTCCCTGGCAAAACTTTCAACAGCGCGACGGGCGAATTCGAGGACTTTTGGTGCGGAAACCCTGACACAAACGACAAGTCAAAAAGCTATGACTTCGTGATTGACTACGTCAAGGCTTACCAAAAAGTTAAATAAGCGCGAATAAACAAAAACACTTTATATTCTTCTAACGTGTTGAAAGAAAGCGTAATCAAAAAAATGACCGTCACTAAAATGGCGGTCATTGTAATTCCAAAATACTTCTTATCACGATTGACAAAGTTGCTTTGCAAGAGACGAAAAAAACAGCCTTAACGACTGTTTTTGGTGCCGGTGACCGGACTTGAACCGGTACGGGGAATTACCCCCGAGGGATTTTAAGTCCCTTGTGTCTGCCTATTCCACCACATCGGCAAAATTTTTCAAAACAAATTCCTATAAATTAACTTCCTAAACAATTCTCAACTATAATTTATATTAAGTAATTCTCAATCTATTGTCTCAAGCGACTTGCCCTATTATCATTATCAAACAACTCTTGCAATAGTTATCATAATACTTATATGTATATTATCCAAACAATTTGCGCAACATATTTTTAAACAAATTTTGCCAGCTATTTTCACAGGCTATTTTCGCAAGCAATTTCGCAATATTTTTCTCACATAAACTAAAAAAACTCCCGCCGAAGCAAGAGCTTTGTTTTTGGAGGCACCACCCAGACTCGGACTGGGGGTGAAGCTTTTGCAGAGCTCTGCCTTACCACTTGGCTATGGTGCCATTCCTATTTATTTGGAGCGGGAGACGAGATTCGGACTCGCGACATTTGCCTTGGCAAGGCAACGCTCTACCACTGAGCCACTCCCGCATATTGTACAACATTGTATGCGCCAGCAAAACATATTATAACCACTTTCTCACATTCAAGACAACATTCTTTCTACAATTTATCCAAAATGCTTTCTGACACTGATTATATAATATCTTTCTTGCAACGCGTTACGCGTTTTTCCAAAAGTTCGACACACAAGTTGAAACAACCATTTGATACTATCTTTCGAAAATCGAATTAACAATTATCTTTCTTGCAAGGCTACGCATTCTTCCAAAAGTTCGACACAATCATTTGGCGCAATTCTTTGACACTCTGACTGACACTTTCTTTCGAAAATTGACATAGTAATTATTTTTTCTAAAAATTTGACACAATATCAAATGTTTGTACAAATGACACTGTGTCATCAATGGTGGAAACTGTAGGGCTCGAACCTACGACCCTCTGCTTGTAAGGCAGACGCTCTCCCAACTGAGCTAAGCTTCCATTAGCGCTTATTTACTATATCAAATTTCTTTTATCTTGTAAAGTGTTTTGCGCAACTTTCTTAAAATATTTTCTAGAAAGCTGTTTGCCAACTCCTTTTGCCGACTGATATATAATAATATATTTTCACAATTTTGTAAAGTGTTTTTCGCAACTTTTTTAAACTTTTTTTATTTGTTTTCCAATCGTCGCAATTATAAGAAAACACACCCCGTCACAACGAGCGCGATATTGACAATCGCCAACAACGGCAAGCCAATTCGGAAAGACAAATGCCTTGTTTTGTGTCGGCAAGCGAACATTCCAATCGTCGCCCCGACCCCGCCAAAAGCGAGCGCCACGAGGAACAAAACGCTTTCTCGCACTCGCCACTTGCCTTTGATTGCGCGCCATTTGTCAATGAGCATAATCGCAAAGCCGACCACCGTCATAGCCGCGAAAACAATCAAAATCGCCTTATCCCACAAGCTCATATCGAACACTCCCAAATCGCCATTTTGCGCCTTACAGCGTAATTCTTTGCGGTGTTGCGCAACCCTTGAAAGCCACGCCTTTGCCTTGCAAATTGAGTGTGACGTCGACAGCGGAAAAAACCACAAACTCGTCAATTTTTGCGTCCGTGACAACAAAGCTGTTGGCTTCTTTGCGACAATTGTAGCACAGCCATTCGCCGTTTTCCAAGCGATGGACAAACGCCTTGCCAATCAAAGTCTCGTCGAGACATTTAAAAATCTCGTGCACGTCGTTGTCGCAAGAACCGCCATAATTGAGTTTCCACGACATTTTGTTGGAAAAATTCGGAATATATTCCATTACAAATTTGTTTTTCTTCTGGCGATACCAGTTGGAAATCATCGGCAAATATTCTTCGCCAACGGTCGTTTCTTGGAAAATAAAGCCCATTCTTTTCTCTGACGGAATCATTTGTCTGCCTTGCACGCACGCGTCGGCGACGAAAGACCAATTGAGCGTCCCCTTGCTGTCAACGAGTTGAATGCACGCGCCAAGCGTATTGATTGTGTCGGTGAGATATTCCGCCTTGCCCGTCAACATATAGAGATAATAGGTCGCGTAAACTTTCCACCCCGTCCAACCGTGTGGCGAGTTGAGCATATTCGCGTTGAAATTTATGTCATATCTCGCTTCCCAAAAGCGCAAAGTGCAGCCACGCATACGGCAATCAGGAATGATATTTTGTTCCAAACAAAAGTGCTTTTTCATCAACTTTTCCGCGCAAGCGATATACTTCTTTTTCTCGTCTTTGTCATCAATATTGAGCGCCAAAAAGCCAAGTTGCAAGGCTTCGCAACTTATCATTCCGTCCTCAAAAGTCATCTCGCCCTCAGTTTGAATGTTGTCCATCAACAACGCAAGGTTGTCAACGGCGCGTTTTGCGCTGTCAAAATGGCTCGCGCTTTTGTCAAATCTTCCTGCTGACTTCTCGGCGATTGCGAGCTCAAGCATTGACTTTGCGGGGTAAATCACGCACGTGTAATGCGTGCCGTGCGAGCGATAAGAACCGTCTTTTGATTGCAACTTCTGCAACCAATCGGCGAGTTGGCTCGCCCAATCGAGATATTTTGTATGTTTTGTCAGCTCATAAAAGTCCGCGAGCAATGATATCATGCACGAGACGTTCTGCAATCTGTGTGGCAAAGCTCTTTTTTTGAGCCGAATTTTGAGTCCGCGCGTCGTCATTTTCCCAAAAAACGCGTCGAATTCTTGCGCCAAACCGACTGTAATGTCGGGCGTCGAAAGAATTTTTGCATAAGCCACTCTGCTAAAATAGCCATACCAACTCTCAGTGTGCGTGCCAAGTTTTTGTTGGCAAATGCTTGCTGATTGAGCGGCGCATTTGAGATAATATATCCAATCTTTGCGCTTGAAAATGCTTGTTTCCACGCTGTCAGTCAGTGGCAAAATATTCCTTCCGTCGTGCAATTTGATATCGACAACCTTGCCGTCGATGACGGGGAATTCGTTTCTTGCGAGCACAAAATTTCTCACTTGTGGCACGTGAATTGCCGTTTTTTCTTGCACAAAGTCATACACTTCTTGCAAGCTTTTTTTCTCTTCGACAAAAATTGTCGTCTCGAAAGGTTGGTCATTTTCGCCAAGCGTTGAGAGAGAATGTCTTGGTGGTTGGCGATAAGAATTGACAAATTCTACGCTTGCCGTCCAAATGCGATGCCCAACGTCACCGCCAAAAAGTTTGTTATATTCGTTTTTCCACGAGCAAATTCCACTCTTGCACGCGACCGCGACAAAAGCGCCGTTTGGCGAACAAAAGCACCCCCAAAAAATGTTTTTTTCGCAACGCAAAGCCGTCGGAAAAAGTTTGTCATTCCATTCTGGAAACTTTTCCATATAGCAATCGAGACCAAGTCTCAGCCCAAGGCGCGACAATTTTACTTGCGAATTTGGCGTGATAGCAATCTTCCACTCAAGCTTGTTGTCGTGAGAGTTTTCTTGCAGGGACATTTTCCAACCTTGATATTCGCATTCGCCGTTTGCATTTGGCGTCAACGGGACAATTCTGCCTTTGTCTTCGACATAAAAGCCCCTTTGATATTTGTCAGCGCGAAAAAATCTTGATATATTTTCCTTTTCCATACAAGCTCTCCTTTGGTCAGAGTGACCGTCACTCTCAAATCAATTCGTTGATAAATTCCTTTGCGTTGAATGGCAACAAATCGTCCACACCTTCGCCAACGCCAACAAAAACCACTGGCAATTCTCTTTCGACCGAGATAGCAAACACCACTCCGCCCTTTGCCGTGCCGTCGAGTTTGTTGAGAATTATGCCGTCCATATCGATTATCTCGTCGAATGCCTCGACCTGCGCGACGGCGTTTTGCCCAGTTGTCGCGTCAAGCACAATATATGTGCGATAATCGCATTGCGGAAATTCCCTTTCGACCACTTTGTTAATTTTTGCAAGTTCGTTCATCAAATTTTTCTTGTTCTGCAATCTGCCCGCGGTATCAATCAACACAACGTCGGTGTTTTTTGCTTTCGCCGAGCTTATCGCGTCAAAGACGACCGCCGCAGGGTCGCTGCCTTCTTCGTGTTTGATAATTCTCGCCTTGGCTCGCTCAGCCCAAACCTCCAACTGCTCGCTGGCAGCCGCGCGGAAAGTGTCCGCCGCCGCAAGAACGACCGACTTGCCCTGCTCGCGAAAATATTTTGCAAGCTTGCCGAGCGCGGTGGTTTTGCCGACGCCGTTGACGCCAGCGACAAGAATTACAAGCGGATAAGTATAAGGTTCGATATCATATTCAATGCTTTCTATCATAATTTGACGCAAAAATTCTTTTGCATCTTCTGACTTTTTGAGCTTTTTTTCGAAACATTTATCCTTGAAATCGTCGAGAATTTGTTCCGTCGCAGCGACGCCAATGTCCGACGTAATCAAGGCTTCTTCCAACTCGTCGAAAAATTCGTCGTCCAATTCTCTGCCGACAAACAATTGATAAAGTTTTTTTGAAATGTTCTCTTTTGTCTTTTTCAGTCCTTGAGCAATTTTGCTAAAAAGTCCCATATCTGTTCTCCATTTGATATATTTTGAGCGTTTTTTGTAATAATATTTGTATAATACTGTTTATTTTACTGTCGTTTCGACGTGCTTTATCGCATCGGCAAGCGAGACGGTTACGACCTTCGAGACGCCTTTTTCTTCCATCGTTACGCCGTAAAGTCTGTCAGCCAATTCCATAGTCGGCTTTCTGTGAGTGATGACAATAAACTGCGTTTCTTGAGAGAATCTGCTCAAATATTTGGCGAAAAGCGCCACGTTTGAGTCGTCGAGCGCCGCCTCGACCTCGTCCAAAACACAAAACGGCATCGCCTTGAGCTTGAGAATGGCAAAGAGAATCGCAATCGCAATCAAAGCCTGTTCGCCACCGCTATACAGCGACATTGACGTCATACTTTTGCCCGGTGGCGTAACGTAAATTTCCACGCCAGCGTCGAGTTCGTCTTCGCCTTCTTCGACCTTTTCCAAAAGAATTTCTCCGCTTCCGCCGCCAAAAAGTTCTTTGATAATTTGCTTAAAATTCGTATTTATTTTTGCAAATTCGACGTCAAAACGAGTTTTCATTTCTTTGGACATATCGACAATAATTTTTTTGCAATCGTTTGCGGTCGACACCAAGTCTTCGCGCTGTTCTTTCATCTGGCTATAACGCGCGCCTTCTTCTTTGAAAGTCTCAATCGCATCGACGTTGACAGGTCCGAGATTGTTTTTTGCGCGTCTGAGTTTTGCAATCTCCGACGAACTTTTTTCGCAATCAAAGTCCGCCACGCGATAGAACAAACAACCGACAAAGTCAAGGTCATATTCTTCTTTGATATGCAATTCCATTCCGACCATAACTTCGTCAATTTTTTCGAGAATTGACTCTTGTTTGAGACGGCTTTCGCTGATATTGAGCTTTTGTTTGTTCAAGAACTCGCGACTGGAATTGAGCTGTTCAATCTCAGTTTGCAACTTCTTTTTATAGTCGCCCAAAGAATTTATTTTGTTGACAATTTTCTCATATTGCGCCTTGTCTTCATCGCTTACGACCGCGAAAGTGAGATTGTTTTCCGCGTTGAAAATTCTTTCGTCCAACTCTTTGACAAGTCTCTTTGAATTTTGTTTTTCTTCTTCCGCGTCGGACAATTCTTGTTGCAATCTTTCGATGTGTTGAGCATAGTTGTCAATCGCGGTGTTGATTGCGTTTTGTTGAACTTTGAGCTCGGTCAACTTGTCATTCAACATATCTTTTTCGCGTTTTTTCTGTTCGAATTCCGCTTTTTCGCGTTGAGCAAGCCCGTTGGCGCTTGTTTTCAAGTCGTTGACGTCTTCGCCTTTGCGGTCGATATTTTCTATCGCTTGCTCGATAAGCTTGATTCTTGCAGCGATAACGTTGCGCGAATTTGTCTTGTTTGCAAGCTCTTGCAACGAGTCATTTACCTTTGCGCACACCTTGTCCAACCTGCCGTTTTCCGTCGCGTATTGCACTTCTGCGTTGCGCACTTCTTCTTCGTATTCGGTCAATTGCGCGACAAGTTCTTCCAATTCTTCTTTGTCCGAACGAATTGTCGCGAGCAAGTTTTGATATCTCGACTGGCTGTTTTCCAACATCTTGGAGCACGTCTCAATCTCTCTGTCTTGCCCAAACAAATTGGTGTTGTTCGACCTTTTCGAACCGCCCGTCATGCTTCCGCTTGGGCTGATAACTTCTCCGCTGAGCGTAACAATTTTGACCGCGTAAGCATATTTGCGCGATATCGCGACAGCGCATTCCATATCTTCGCAAACGAGCGTTCTTCCAAGCAAGCCACTAAAGATATTATAGAACCGCTTGTCATATTCCACCAACTCGCTCGCCACGCCAAGACAGCCTTTTTCTCTGACAATGCTTCTCAAAGAACTGTCCAACGGCTTGGCTTTGAAACTCGTCAACGGCAAGAAAGTCAATCGACCATAATTGTGCTGTTTGAGATAATTTATGACATAAGTCGCTTGTTCTTCTGTCTCAGTAACAATGTTTTGCGCGTTCGCGCCAAGGGCTGTTTCTATCGCGCTCTCGAGGTTTTGTGGGACTTTGACGAGCTTTGCGACAACGCCTTGCACGCACCCCGCCAAACGCGCGTCGCGCTCGGTCGCGTCCATAAGATTTTTGACTGGACTGATAAAACTTGTATACTCATTTTTTATTTGTTCAAAGACTGATATACGGCTTTTTAAAGAATTTATTTCGCCGTTTGTGTCGCTCAATTCGCGAGAATTTTTGTCAATTTTGAGACGCAATTCTGACACTTCGCTCTGCACTTCGTTTTTCGATGAGGCGAGCTGAATTTTGTTCTTGCGATATTTTTCGACGCTCTCTTCATAATTGCGTTTGACAGTCTCATCGCTGTCAATTTGCCCTTTCAAAATTTCAATTTCTTTGTCGAGTTCGGCTATGCGAATGTTGGATATTTCGCGCTCGGTCATCAACTTGCCAAGGTCGGCTTTGATCTCTCCAATCGACTCAATCGCCTTGAGCATATCGTTGTTTTTGCTCTCAATTTGCTGTTCGCGAGCGAGAATTTCGTCCACCAACGCAAGGTGTTTTGCGCTTGTTTCTGCTATTTTTTTGTCGCAATCGACCTTGTCTTCTTTCTCCATATTTATGCGAGAACTGTAGTCAAGAATGTCGGCGTTCGCCTTGTCGATTGATTCTTCGAGCGCGCCCACGCGTTTGGCGTGATTGTTGCGTTGCTCTTGCAAGTTGCTGATTCTCTCGTTGAGAGTGCTGCCTTGCCCCTTGATTGACTCTTCTCTGACAGCAAGTTCGCGCTGTTCGTCACGCAATTTCGCTATGTAAGTGTCGACGTTGGACATCTCAATCGTCTTGTTGCGACAAGAACTTTCCGCGTCGTCGGCTTCTTTTTCCACGCCTGCATACTCGTCTTTCAACACGGCAAGTTTTGATTTTACTTCTTGCTTTTGGCTGTCGACGTTTTCGTATTTGTAGATATATTCGTTTGTCTCAAGAATTTTGAGTTTGTCGCGCAATTCCAAATATTTTTTTGCGTCTTCTGACTGCTTCTCGAGCGGTCCAAGTTGCCTTTCGAGCTCTTTGAGAATGTCGTCAAGTCGCGAGATATTGTCGGTTGTTCTTTCGAGTTTTCTCTCGGACTCGACCTTGCGAACCTTGTATTTAAGCACGCCAGCCGCGTCCTCAAAAATGCTTCTTCTGTCTTTTGGACGAGCCTTGACAATCTCGTCAATTTTGCCCTGTCCGACAATGCTATAACCTTCTCTGCCAAGCCCAGTGTCGCGAATTATGTCTTGAATATCCTTGAGCCTGCAAGCGTTGCCGTTGATTTGATATTCGCTGTCGCCCGACGCGTAAAGCTTTCTTGTAACAATCACTTCGTCAAAAGTCACCGTTGGAAAAATTTTGTCCGTGTTGTCGAAAACAAGCGAAACTGAACAAAAAGACAAGCTTTTTCTTCTCGCCGTCCCCTTGAAAATTACGTCTTGCATACTTTTTCCGCGCAAAAGTTTTGCGCTTTGTTCGCCAAGCACCCACCTGATAGCGTCCGCTACGTTACTTTTTCCACACCCGTTTGGTCCAACAACTCCAGTTATACCATTCTCAAAATTAATGATTGTTTTGTCCGCAAATGACTTAAACCCACTGATTTCTATTCTTTTGAAATTCACAATTTACCTCGCAATTACAATGCTTTTTTATTTAATTTTTTAATTTTGCGTTTTGATTTTCTTGACAAATTTTTGTCGAACAAAAACGCGTTATCCCCAATGCTTGCCAATGATTTTGGCAATTTTATCGCTTGCAATGTCGCGCATTTTGCAAACGCGTAATGCCCGATTTTTGTAAGTCCGTCCTCCAACACGACATTTGTGAGCGATTGACAATTGTAGAACGCCGAGTCGCCGATAGAATTCAAATTGCTCGACAAAACGACGTTGCTCAGCGCCTTGCACATCTCGAATGCGTTCGCCATAATCGTTGTTGTGGCGTCATTGAGAAACAATTCGTTGATTGTCTCGCACTGATAGAATGCCTTTTCTCCAATCACTTTGACGCTGTTTGGAATGACCACTTGCGCGTCATTTCCCTTATATTTTACAAGCGTGCCTTCTTGTATTACAAAGTCTTTTTCGTCGCAAACATTTTGCATTCTGTTGAAACAACCTCTTTCGACAATGGCGATTTCCAACGCTTTTGCAAGCTTTGTTGACTTCTTATATTTGCCTTTTTTGCTTTCTTTTTCTGTGACAATTCTCAACTTGTCAACTCTCTTTGTGATTTTCTTGTCGAGTTTTACAATATTTTTTTCTTCGCTTGGATTGGTTTGTTTTACAAGTTGTTGCAACTTGCGCATCTGACTTGTCAACGCCGCATTGTCTTGAACAATGGTCGCGAGAACGTCAAATTTCAACTCGCAACTTTTGAGATCTTCGCGGTTTTCTTGCAATCTTTTTTTCTTGCTCTTGCACATATTATTTCCTCCGTCAAACATTCTAATTATATTTTGTGTTTGTAGTTTTCTTCTTTTGTTTGATTTTTACTTTTTTTAATCTTTTCTTTGTTTGTTGCTTATAATCTTTCTTGCTTACTGTTTAATATTTGTTGCCATTTTTGTTTTTTTATTGTTTGTTGCTTTTTTCTTTTTTATTGTTTTTTTATTTGTTTTTGCTTATCCAGCGGCATTAATTATATTTTTTGTTTGCCACTTTTTTCTTCTTGTTTGCGTTCAACTCGTCCAACAACATTTTTGCGCAACCTTCTTGAGCTTCTTTTTTCGAACTTCCTTGCGCGGTTGCCCTTGTGACGTCGTCGACCAAGAGATTGCACACAAACTGAGGCTTGTTGATTGTGTCAGGCTCTTGGAAACAATCATATATCAGCGTGTTTGGCAGTTTGTCAAAAATTTCTTTGAGAGTGGTCAGCGCGTCGAATTTGGAAACAATTTTCGCATTGGACAATGTCTCGCCAAAGCTTTCCTCGATGAATTTTGCGCTGTTCGCAAGCCCGCCGTCAAGATATATCGCCGCCACAATTGACTCGAACACATCTGACACGATTTTGCCACTTTCCGTCGACAACTTTTTTGTAAGAATATACTTTTGCAGTCCGTGTTCCAAGACGATTTTCGCGAGAATATCCGCCGAGACAAGCGACTTGCGCGTCTCCGTCAGGTCGCCCACGTGAGCGCACGGGAACTGCGCGAACAAAGCTTGCGTGACGACCATTCCGAGAATGCTGTCGCCGAGAAACTCCATTCTTTCATAATCTTTTGTGTGGTGAAAATTTGCATAAGACGAATGCGTTATCGCTTGCAGCAATAAGTTCTTGTCAACAAACGTATATCCAATTTTTTCTTCCAGTTCTTCCAACATTTTTGCGCTTCCCCACTTGATTGACTTTCTTTTGATTTGATTTATTTATTGATAATTTATTGATTAGATTTTATTGTAATTATTTTTTATTTTCTTATTTTTTTGATTGTTGTTTTGACTTTTTAATTATTGATTGTCTTTTGGCTTTTCTTGAGCTGGCTCGGCTTTTGCGCAATTCTCAGCAAGCCCTTTTTCGATTATGCCGACAAGGTTGTTTTTCGCCATTTTTTCCGCGCTCAAGATTGCGTTTTTGAATGCTTTCGCGTTGCTTGAGCCGTGAGCCTTGAGAATTATCTTTTTTGTCCCAAGGAATGCCGCTCCGCCGATTTCGTCGCTCGACATCTTGTGTTTGACATTTCTCAGAGAGTTTTTGAGCAAAAGATAGCCGATTTTCGCCTTGAGACCGCCCTTTTGAATGTTGCGCTTCAACAATTCGAAAATTGCCATGCCAACTCCTTCGCCAGTCTTGAGAAAAACATTGCCGTCAAAGCCGTCCGCGACAACCACGTCGGCGCAATTTGTCATCAAGTCGCGCGCCTCGACGCTGCCAACAAAATTAAGATTTGTTTCCGCCAAAAGTTTGCGAGTTTCTTTGACAAGTTCGTTGCCTTTTTCTTCTTCCGCGCCGTTGCACAACAGCCCAATGCGTGGGTTTTCTTGCCCAAACACACTGCGCATAACCGCATCGCCCATAATTGCGAATTCTTTGAGCATGGCAGGCTTGCAATCAACGTTTGCTCCGCCGTCGCACAGCACAAAATATTTGTTGTCTTCCACCGTCGGACAAATTGGCGCGAGCGTTGCGCGCGTTATGCCGTCGAGCAATCGCACAATAACTGTCGCTCCAACGAGCAAAGCGCCCGTGTTGCCTGACGAAACAAACGCGTCGGCTTTGCCGTCCGCGACATATCTCAGCCCTACTACCATTGACGATGTTTTCTTGCGTCTTATGGCAAGTGACGGCTGGTCAGAATTGGTGATGACGTCATCAGCGTCAAGAATTTCCACTCTTGATTTGTCATAATTTTGACTTGCGAGAACTTTTTCTATCTCGTCTTTTTTGCCACACAAAATGAGGCGTATCTCAGAATTTTCTTCGAGCGCGGACACACCGCCGACCACAGCTGCTTGCGGACAATTGTCTCCGCCAAAGCAATCTAAAACAATCTGCATAATAGAACTCCTTATCAATCATAGTATCTCTCATATATTATATATTATTATAACATTAAAAGCAATTATAATTTTTTGCATATTTCATTTTTATCAACTTTTGTGAATGTTTTTGTAAATTTTTGCTAAATAATTTTGAATATTTCCGACTTTTTTATTTTTTGCAAGAAAAACCACAATCTCGCGCGGAAAAATGTTTTTTTCTTGCGCAAATCAACCGCGCGGAAAAACAAAAATGCCCTGCTGAAAATGTCAAAAAAACGCAAAAAAACGCCCCTTTTCTCCACTTCCGAGACTACAAGAAAATGAGGTGACAATCTGCGATTGCACCTCTACAATTTCCAATAATAACATTGTTAGACTACGATTAGTTAGCCTTTTTTTCTTTTATTACTATTACTTGTTCTTTATCATAATAGCCACATTTTCTGCAAACTTTATGATTTTCTTTCAATTCGTGACAATGTGAGCACTCAACCATAGCAACAGGAGCCAACTTCCAGTTTGCGCTGCTTCTTGAATGTTTTCTTTGTCTTGATATCTTACATTTTGGTACTGCCATCTTTCAACACCTCCATTTTTCTCAAATGTTGCATTTGCTAGAACATTATAAGATAAAAATTGCTTTTTGTCAAACGATATTCGGCATTGTTTTGCAACAATTATAATTTTTTTTACAAATTTTCGACTATTTCTTTTGTATCTCTTGCAATTACGAGTTCTTCGTTGGTAGGAATTGCCAAAATTTGAACTTTTGAGCCCTTTGCAGTCAAGTTGATAAACTCGCCGCGCTTCTTGTTTTGTTCTTCGTCGAGCTCAATGCCGAGATAATTCATATCTTCCAATATCAACTTGCGGAATATCGCGCTGTTCTCGCCAATGCCACCAGTGAACACGACGCAATCAAGACCGTTCATCGCGGCAGCGTATGAGCCGATAAATTTCTTGCAACTATACGCGAACATATCTCTCGCGAGAATCGCTCTCATGTCACCGTCAGCCGCCATATTGCAAATGTCGCGCGCGTCCGATGAGCGACCGCTTACGCCAAGAAAACCGCTTTTTTTGTTGAGATAGCTCAAGACTTCGCCCGTTGGCATATGCTTGTAATTGGACAACATATCCACCACTGACGGGTCAATGCTGCCACAACGCGTGCCCATTGGAACGCCGTCGATTGGAGTCACGCCCATAGACGTGTCAATGCATTTGCCGTCTTTGACCGCCGTAAGCGACGAGCCATTGCCGAGGTGACAAGTGACAATTTTGCCACAAGGCAAGCCCTTTTCGGTCAAATATTTGATAGCTTCTTGCGAAACGAATCTGTGAGACGTGCCGTGGAAACCATATTTCCTGATTTTGTAAGTTTGATAATCTTCGTAAGGAATTGCGTACATGCTCGCCTTGCTTGGCATTGACGAGTGGAAAGCCGTGTCAAAAACTGCTACGTTCGGTGTGTTTTTGAAAACTTGCATGCAAGACTTTATGCAATTGACTGCGGCTGGATTGTGCAACGGAGCCATATAAGAAACTTTCTCAAGTTTTTCCATCGCGTCGTCGTCGATATAAGCTGACGACGTAAATTCTTCGCCAGAATGCACAACTCTGTGCCCAACGGCTTTGACGTCATTTGTGTCGTGTATAACTTTTGTCTCGCCTTCTGTGAGACACTTCATCAACAACTCGAACGCTTGCGTATGATTTGCGATAGGATGCTCGATTACAAATTCTTTCGCGCCGATTTTGTGCGTAAGTTTTGAACCATTGATGCCAATGCACTCGATATTGCCCTTGCAAATAGCTTCTTCGGTGTCCATCTCAATGAGTTGATATTTGAGAGATGAACTGCCTGCGTTTACTACTAAAACTTTCATAGGTAACTCCTTTTGTTGTAAATTCGTTAGTCTTGTTTCAATTTTTTTGCTTTTTTAAATTCGTTAGTCTTATTTCAAATTCTATTGACTTTTTAAAATTTGCTAGTCTTTTTTTCGAATTCTTTTGTCTTGTTTTTTATTCGTTAGTCTTGCTTTCGAATTTTTAGTTTTGAGACGCTTGGACAGCGGTTATCGCAACCACTGCGACGATATCGTCCACCGCGCAACCGCGAGATAGGTCATTGATAGGTTTTGCAAAACCTTGACAAACTGGCCCGATTGCTTGCGCTCCGCTGAAGCGTTGTGTGAGCTTGTAGCCGATGTTGCCTGCCTCGAGACTTGGGAAAATAAAGACATTGGCTTGTCCTGCAAGGCAAGAATTTGGAGCTTTGAGCTGAGCCACTGACGGCGCGATAGCCGCGTCAACTTGCAACTCTCCGTCAACAATCATTTGTGGCGCGCGTTCTTTTATCATCGCCAAAGCGCTTGTAACTTTGTCAACATTTTCGTGTTTTGCGCTGCCTTTTGTCGAGAAAGACAAGAGCGCGACTTTTGGCTCGGCAATGCCAGCGAGAGACTTTGCGGTTTGTTCGCAAGATATCGCGATGTCAGCGAGTTGCTCGTCGGTTGGCGCGATATTTACGGCGCAATCGCCAAATATCATCACGTCATTGTCCTTGTAAGGCGTGCCGTCGAAAGCCATAATAAAACAGCTCGAAACAGTCTTTGTGTCTTTTTTCGTTTTTACAATTTGCAAGCCAGAACGCAAAACGTTGCCGGTGGAATTGATTGCGCCTGCAACCATACCGTCAGCCTGCCCTTTGCGGAGCATCATTGCGCCAAAATTAAGGTTCTTTCTGATTTCCACATTCGCTTGCTCGAGAGTCATGCCCTTTGCTTTTCTCAATTCGAAAAGCTCGTTTGCAAAGTCCGTCACGTCAGCCGTAGCTGGGTTGGCAAATTGTATTCCGTCGAAACAAACGTCAGAATATTGAGCTTTGATAGCCTTTTCGTCACCGATAAGGATAACTTTTGCAACGCCTTGCTTGGTGATTTTTTCTGCGGCGCGAACGGTGCGTGGCTCGCTGCCCTCTGCAAGAACTATTGTCTTGTTCAATGATTTTGCTTTGTCAATAATTTGGTCTACAATCTTACTCATACAAACTCTCCGTAAATTTATTTTTTCTATAGTGATTATTTTTCTAAATTGATTTTCTTCATTTGTGATTTTTTCTATGTTGGTTTTTCTATTTGTTGGTTTTTTTCTATTGTTAGTTTTGTTCTATTGTTAGTTTTGTTCTATTGTCAGTTTTTTTCTATTGTCAGTTTTTTTCTATTGTAAATTTTTCTATTTGCTTGTCATTTCTACTTGGTTATTTATTCTATATTGATTGCTCTTTTTCTAATGTAATGTTATAATTAATATATCAATTATACCGCTGAAATATTTTTTTGTAAAGTAATCGGCAAAGGTTTGGGTAAAATTTTGACAGTATCTTTCATTATTTGCGAATATAATCCGTTTCATAACGGACACTTGTATCACTTGCAGGAAACAAAACGCCTTTCGAACAGCGATTTCGTCATATGCTTGATGAGTGGCGACATTGTTCAACGTGGGCAAATTGCTATCGCGGACAAATATACGCGCGCGACTTGGGCGATTAACGGGGGCGCGGACGTCGTGATTGAGCTGCCTTGCGAATATGTCCTTGGCTCGGCGGAACTTTTCGCGCTGGGCGCAATCAAGATTGCAAACCTTTTTGACAGCGGAAACGCTCAAGAAAAACACGCGACCGAAAACGCGAATTCGGACAGCGGAAAAGCGCCCTGCAATTTTCTTTCTTTTGGCAGCGAAAGCGGTGATTTGACTGAGCTTTCTCGCCTTGCAACACTGCTTTCTCCGACAAATGAGAGTTTGCAAGCGTATGTGCGCGCAAGTCTTGGCACAGGCAAAAGTTACGCGACGGCGGTTGCGGAAGGGACTCGCAAATATTGTCTCGCAAACAATCTCGACGACTGCTCGCCTTTGCTTTCCAAGTCAAACGACATTCTCGCTCTGGCATATTTGCAAGCGATAGCAAGCACAAATTCGCGTCTCGTTCCGCTTGCGATTAGACGCATTGGGCAAGCTTACAATGAGACTGAGCTGCGCGAACAATTGCTGGAAACAGGCATTACGCCAACAGAGTTGTCAACCGAAACTTATCCAAGCGCAAGCGCGGTAAGAGAATCGCTTTTTAAATGCAACAAAAACTGCTCGCTTTTGCAGTCTTTTTCTGACCCGTATTACTCAGAAGTGCGCGAAAAATTGGAGAAAAATATCCCAGAGTTTGTCTATTATTACATTTTGACGGCGCGCGATTGCGACGACAAATTGTTTGCGCTCGCAAAATACAAATTGCTCAATATGACAGGCATTGACGGCGCTTTTGGCGAGAAAGATATGTCACTTTTTGAGGGCATTTTTGGAGTGAAAGAAGGCATCGAAAACCGCATTTTGTCCGCGATAGAAAACAGCTATGGCTGGGCAGATTTTGTCAAAAATATCAGCTCAAAACGCTATTCCACCGCGACGGTGCAAAGACTTTTGCTGTCGATTTTGTTGGACAATCACTCGACTTTTGACGAATTGAAAAACAAGAAAATTACCACCGTAAATGTGCTTGCCGCAAATAAAAGCGCCCTCCATTTGCTTGGCAATATCAACGCAAACGTTATCACAAAGCCGTCCGATATGTCCAAGTCAGGCGCTACTCTCCCACTCGAACAACAAGCTTACAACTTGTTTTCCGCGGCGAGATATCACTACTCCCCAAGAATGAGAATTGTCGAATAATACTCTTGTTTTGCATTTTTGTGACTTATTATGATTTTTGCATTACTATGTTTTGCAATTATTATAATAAGCCACTTTTTTATATTTTTTTGCGATTTTTTTGTTGCCATTTCGAATATATATTTCTATGTTCAAATTGTCGTCCGAGGCAAAAAAGTATTTGCCAGCCACCATTTTTGTCACATTTTTGACAATATTTCTTGTCGCCAATCCGCAAAAATATATTTCTTCTATCTCTGACGGGTTTGTGTTGTTTGCGACAAATGTTTTGCCTGCCCTTTTCCCTTTTTTCTTTTTTTCCAAGCTGTTGACTGGGCTTGGGCTGGGCGAGATTGTGGGGGCGCTTTTTGCAAAGCCAGCAAAGTTGCTCTATCACGCGCCACCGAGCGCCGGCTATATTTTTTTCTTGAGCATTCTCAGTGGCTATCCCGTCGGAAGCAAGATTGTCGCGGACGCTTGCGCAAGCGGAATTGTTACGCAATCGCAAGCAAAAAAAATGATAACTTTTTGCTCGACTTCTGGTCCGCTTTTTGTCATTGGAACTGTCGGAACTCTTATGCTAGGCTCGCCAAAATATGGATATGTATTGATGTTTTGCCATTTTTTCGGCGCAATTGTCAATGGTTTGTTCTATCGCAAAAAAGAAAAAAACGCCCTGCCTTGCAGAGAGTTTTCCACTCAAAAAACAGCCGATTTACTCGGGAGTTCTATTACAAATTCTGTCATTTCCGTGCTTGTTGTGGGGGGCTATATCGCGATATTTTCTATGATAATTGACGTTCTTGGCGATATAAAACTCATTGACACGCTTGCGTTGTGTGTGGGAAAGCTCCTTGCGTTGTGTCATCAACCGACCGCTTTGGCTCGCGGAATTGTCCTTTCTCTCTTGGAGATAACTCGCGGTTGCAAAGAATTTGCGCTTTGTGGCGTCGATATCGTCACAATTTTGCCTTATATCGGTGGCGCGCTCGCCTTTGGCGGTGGGTGCATAGCATTGCAATCAATGACTTTTCTGTCAACTTGCGGTGTCAAAACAAGCTATTTCTTGCTCTCAAAGCTCACTCAATCGCTGACAACCTTTGCGATAACTTTCGCAATCGCGCAACTTTTGTGACACTCATTTGCTTAATTTTTTGATTTATTTTGATTAATATTTATCATATTTTAATTATTTTTCTGGAGTTCTTGGCGAGCCCCTGCGAGAATATCAGCAGAATTTCTCACCGCATATTCCGCGTTTACGATGATATCCAACGCTTGTCTGCACTTGTCATTGACGAGTTGCGCGGCATAATTGTTGGCATCGTTGACGATTTTGATTGCTTCGTCTTGCGCCTGCAAAATGATGTCATTCTCATTGAGCAATCTGTCGGCTTGCGATTGCGCTTGCGCGACAATCATATTCGCTTGTTCGCTTGCGTCTGCGAGCAGGTTTTCTCTCTCTTGCAAGACTACTCTCGCCTCGGCGATTGCGGACGGCAATTCTTGGTGTATTTTGGCGATAATTTGCAAACAAAGCGCGTCATCAATTGTGCGAGCGTTGCCAAAAATTTGTTTTTTGCCGTTTCTTATCTCGTTTTCGAGTTGATTCAACAACATTTCAACATTTCCGTCTATCATTCTTTTTCTCCACGATCAGCAATTTTGCGCGCGATGCAACTTGGGACAAGCCCTTTGATGCTTTCGCCGTTTTGCAACTTTTGTCGCACTTGCGATGAGCTAACTTCGTTGACGTCCTCGTTGGACTGTGTCAAAAGGGTGTTTATATTGCCATTTTCATAATTGAATTTCGCCATTTCCGCCTCATAGGCATAATCGACTTCGTTGCGATAGCCACGCATAATTACGCTTATTTCGTTCGCGTTGCAATATTCGAAAACATAGCCGTCGCACGTGTCAACATTTATGTTTGCAATGTCGCGAACCACGTCACAAACAAGCTCTTTGCGCGTTTGCATATCGAACATATACTTCTTCTCTGGGTTGTTTGCAATGAGAATTACGACCTTGTCGAACTGCTTTTTCGCCTGCATAATCACATTGAGATGACCATTTGTGATTGGGTCAAAACTGCCCGTAACGGCGCAAATTGTCTTGACTTTTGCGATATATTCAATGCGAATTGTGCCAAATTTCTTCGCTTTTGCGACCATAAACTTGTTGCTGAGCTCATATCTTGCCGAGCGGTCGTGCTCATAAATTATGTAACCGCCGTCTTCCAACAAGTCACGCTTTGCGACAATATCACAAATTTCGTTGATATATTCCGTCGCGTAAGGCGGGTCAACATAGATATATTTCACCTTTTTGCCGAGAGAATTGAGCGCGTCGCGAAAGTCCCTTGTCAACACTTGATTGTCCGCGCCGACCACTTCGAGATTTTGCGCGATAAGCGCCGCCGAACGACGGTTGCTGTCAACAAAAATAACTTCCGCCCCACGCGACAACGCCTCAATGCCAATGTTGCCTGTGCCAGAAAAAAGGTCTACAAAAACTTCCCCTTCCAAGTCAAATTGCAAGGTGTCAAAAAGACTTTCTTTGACAACGTCGCTTGTTGGTCGCACGTCATTGTTTGGTGGAGAAAACAATCTTCTACCGCGATATTTTCCGCTTATAATTCTCATTTCTACTTCCTTTTCTCAATTACTTTTTGCTATTTCAAAATGCTTTTATCATTTCTTTTTCTGTGATAATAATATCCAATTTCTTGTCCAAATTGTCGGCGTCAATCGTGTCAATTTCTTGACAAGAATAGGCAAGCCCAACCTTGTGGCACTCGCAACTTGCAAAAAACCTATCATAAAAGCCCTTGCCTTTGCCAACTCTGTTGAGCTGTCTGTCGAAAGCGACAAGCGGAGTTATGCAAAGGTCAATTTGCAACTTTTCCGCGTCAATTCTCTCGCCAATCGGCTCATAAATGCCCCACTGACCACGGCGAAAAGCAGTGTTCTTGTCAATCTTGACACACTGCAAAACATCGCCCACAACGACTGGCAAAAAGACGTTTTCGCACGCCAACAAAGCTTTTTCAACAAGGCGACTTGTGTCGACTTCTTCTGTCAAAGAGTTGTAAACGCACACATTTCCGCGCAATTTTCCGCTCTCGACAAGCTTGTCGCAAATGACTTTGTCGGCAAGCTTTTTTTCTGTCAACGTCATATCCAAAAGCCTTTGTTTGGCTGTTTTTCTCGCCTGCGTTTTTTCCATTATTTCAACAATGACTTGTAATAATTCATCAAACAACCTGTCGCGACAATGTCTTTTTCGTCGTTTGTAAGGCTGTCAATGCGCAAGTCAATATCAATTGATTTGCCATCTCTGACCACTTTTGCGACAAACGATTGCCCACCGCAAAGCACTGTGTTTTTGACGTCATAAACAATCACAATGTCGCCAAGTTCGAATTTGTCCGTTGACAAAAACGGCAACATTCCCCAGTTTATAAGGTTACTGCGATAGCGTTTTGTCGCATATTCCGTCGCGATATTGCACACTCCGCCAAGCACTCTTTGACAGCTTGCGGCTTGCTCGCGCGCGCTTCCGTCGCCCGGTTTTACCGCGTAAATTCCACTGCCGACAGAGACGCTTCCTTGCATTTTTTTGCCCGCTGTCGCGATAGCGTTTGCGAATTCTTCGCTCAAAGCCTCACCGTCACGGCGCGCCTTTTCCGCTGAGAAAATTTCTTTGGCTCTGCCGACATATTTCGGTTCTTTTCTTGACAAAGCAAATTCCGCAAGTTTGAGCGGATTGGAGCGATAGCTCGACGTCTCGCCCGACGGAATCAACTCGTCCGTCGTGGTGACTGGGTCGTTGATAACGGCTGCAAGTTTGACAACAATGTTGTCGGTCAACCCGATAACCGTTGGCCAATCGCAAATGTTTGGACCATATTCCAACGGCAATTCTTTCTGCGCTTTTCCAAAGCCGTTGTAAACTCTTTTCTCATAAATGCTTTGGTCATAAGCGAATTGTGGAATGCTGTTGTCATAGTCGCAATCAAGCGCCGATGACAAAATTCCGCCGTTTTTCGCTGTCGCGGCGATTGAGCGCGCGTCCATAAGCGCCACCGATGCGATTTGGTTGTTGGCAGGCTTGCTGCCCTCTCTGCTCTCAAAGTTGCGCGTTGTGTGTCTTATGCTGAGCGCGTTGTTGGCTGGGACGTCGCCCGCGCCAAAACAAGGACCGCAAAAAGCTGATTTGACATTTGCGCCGACCTTGACAAGGCTTGCGATAGCCCCCTTGTTGAGCAAGTCATAGAACACTGGCGTGCTCGACGGATAAACGCTCAACGTAAACTTGCCGTTGCCGACTGTCGCGTCTTGCAAAATTTTGCTCGCCTCATAGATATTGTCATAAGTTCCGCCAGCGCAACCAGCGATAATGCCCTGTTCAACCATAATTTTGCCGTCTTTGATTTTGTCAACAAGGTTGAATTTGATTGCGTTGTTGCCGAGCAATTTGTTGCCTTCTTCTTGCGCCTTGGACAAAATGTCAAAAGGATTGTCAATCACGTCTTGCAAGTCATAGACGTTGCTTGGGTGGAAAGGCAATGCTATTTGTGGCGTAACCGCTGACAAGTCAACGTCAACCACGCCGTCATAGAACGCGATATCGTCAGGCACAATCGCCTTGTAATCGTCCATGCGACCACGCACTGCATAATAGCTCTTGACTTCGTCATCGTTTGTCGTCCAAATGCTTGTCAAACAAGCCGTCTCAGTCGTCATAACGTCAATGCCTATGCGGAATTCTATTGGCAAGTTTTGAACGCCGTCGCCGACAAATTCCATAACTTTGTTCTTGACAAAACCGTTCTTAAAAACTTTGCCGATAATTGCAAGCGCAACGTCTTGCGGTCCAACGCCCTTGCGAACTTTGCCTGTGAGATTGACCGCGACAACATCAGGATAGCGCACGTCATAAGTTCTGCCGAGCAACTGCTTGACAAGCTCAGGTCCGCCCTCGCCAATCGCCATTGTGCCAAGCGCGCCATATCTCGTGTGAGAGTCGCTGCCAAGAATCATTTTTCCGCCACCTGACATGCACTCGCGCATATAGGTGTGAATAACGGCTTGATGAGGAGGAACAAAAATTCCGCCATATTTTTTCGCCGCGCTCAAGCCAAAAACGTGATCGTCTTCGTTGATTGTGCCACCGACCGCGCACAAGCTGTTGTGACAGTTCGTCATAACATAAGGTATTGGGAATTCTTCCAACCCACTCGCTTTTGCCGTCTGAATAATGCCGACATAAGTGATATCGTGCGACGCCATCGCGTCAAATTTTATCTTTAAGTCTCCGCCTTTTTCTGTTTGTCCGTTGGTGTTGTGCGCGGACAAAATTGAATAAGACATTGTGCCTTTGTAAGCGTTTTGAATTGCGCTTGGCAACAAGTTGAATTGTTTGACTTGTTCTTTGTCAAAAAATTCGCCGTTTATCAAATATTTTCCTTCCGATAACTCTATCATTACAGTTCTCCAATATATATTATGTAATAATCATACTACACTTTTGGAGAGAAATCAACAAACTTGTACGAGTGCGCAAAATTTTTCTTGTTTTTTTCTGTTTTTGATTGAACGCTTGCAACTTTTTCTTTTGTTGTTTCGAAAATTTTAGAAAAAAAGGAACTTCATAAGAAATTCCCTTTTTGCATTTTTGTTTTTATTTTTATATGCTTCTATGCGCAAAACTTACTCGCTTTCTTTCAATTTTATATGCTTCTATGCGCAAAACTTACTCGCTTTCTTTCAATCTTACGACGCATTGTTCGACAAAACCAATCGGATAATATGACGACTTTGACTTGCGCAAGCCTTCCAGCCCCATATCTTCTTGGCGGTTGACAAAGCGAGCGTTCGCAAAATGCGCCTTGACAAACATTTGATTGATAGCTGGATAGATTCCGTCATATGCCACGTCGGCTTTTTCGATATGAATAACGGCGACGTTGGACGGCGTAAGCTCGCCGATAGTAAACGCTGCGATTGCGTGGTTAATCTCTATCACGTTGCAGAAAAAATTGTCTTTTTCTTGGACAAATTCGAGCGCTTTTTCCAAGACCATATTTTCTTCCGTCTCGTTCGCCAAGGCGTCATCGTCAAAGTCTTTTGTCTCTTGCCAACCGCGCATAAGCTTCCTGATTCCTTTGCGGTCGTCCGTCGTGTATGGTCGAAAAACATAGTTTTCTTCCGCGTTTTCTCTGTCGGAATATTGCATAAGAAAGCGCGCGATGTGATTGCGTTTTGAGTGATATTTTTTTCCACCAAGCTCAATAAGGGCGGTCGGAGAATATAAATATTCGCGATAATCGGCGTTGTCCTCGAATGAGAATTTGTCGCTGTTGAGCATCTCGGCATAAGCGCGTGGCATGCCACAAATGCGCATATCTTCGTTGTTTTCGGCGCAAAAATTGACGATTTGTTCGACCGCAAACGGAATATTCCCCTGCCTGCAAAGTGGCGAAAGATAGCAATAATCGCTCCCTTCTCTTATGCCAAAAACATTTTCTGACGGAATAAACCTTATATAAACAATTTCGTTTGTGTTGTCAATTGAGATTTGCATTTGCGCAAAGTCATAGAGTAGCCACCCCCTGAGATAAAGCTCGGAAAAGTCGCTTCCATTGTATTGCGTTGTTGCTTGAATTTTTTTGATAGTGTCAAAGTCTTTGATTTCAATTTTTCTAAATTGCATATTTCCCTTTTTCGATTGATAATTTTTGGTTTTTGTCTCGGCTAATTTTGTAGTATTTTGTAGTATTTTGTAGTAAAATTGCGTGTTTTTGCAAATTTCTTTCACAAATTTCTTTCGCAAATTTTCTTTATTTAATTTATTTTTTTCTATTATTTTTTCAAATATCTTGCATTTTAACAAAATTTGAGCTCTCATTGCGACCGCGCAAACTATTTTGTATCATACGCGCGCATTTAGTTGTATAAGTGTTAGAATTTGTGCTATAATGTTGCATATGAAAAAACGATATTTTATCCAGCAAAAACCTTTTATATTACTTCTTGCGATAGCGATTATCATTATAGACCTTGCAGGAGTTATTGTCAACCTGTTGAGATTGGCAAATGTGGGCGCATTGACAAGTTTCAACTATCCGCTCGACATCACGATTACAATCGCGCTTTTCGCAATCGCCGTGATTGTGCCGTGTTTTGTGTTTTTGCCCAACTACAATTTCAAAGAAAAAGAGTTGGTGATTTTTTCCAATCTTTCCTTTACGCACTATGACTATGCCGACATACTTTTTGTAAGACAAGACAGCGAGAAAAAATATTTGTTAATCTACACTCGCAACGTGGCGAAGCCAAAGAAAGCGACCGAGCAAACGTCAACCTTGTGTTGCGCTCAAATTTGTGTCTCACAACATTATTATGACCAAATTGTTGACTTTCTCAAACAAAAAAACAACAAAACAATTTACGAATTGATTGAAGCTCCGCTCAAGCCGAACAAAACCGAAAAAAAGTAAGCGGACAAATGACACAGGAGACCCCCAAATGGATATCATTCTTGCAAGCAACAACCAACACAAATTGAAAGAACTCTCGACAATTCTTGGCGACAAATTCGACAAGATATTTTCTTTGCAAGACAAGGGCATCAACATCGAGATAGAAGAAACTGGCAAGACTTTTCTTGACAACGCGCTCATCAAAGCAAAGGCAATCGCCGAGCTGACCAATATGCCTGCCGTGTCGGACGACAGCGGTTTGTGCGTTGACGCGCTGGACGGCGCTCCTGGAGTATACTCCGCGCGATTTGCGGGCGAGCCTTGCAACGACACCGCCAACAACACCCTTTTGCTCACAAAGTTGCGCGCGCTCGAACAAACTCAACCACGCAATCGCAAGGCGCATTTTTGCAGCGTAGTCGTTCTCTATTATCCCGACGGCAAATATATTTGTGGGCAAGGCGCAATCGACGGACATATCATCGACGATTATCGCGGAACAAACGGCTTTGGCTATGACCCGATTTTCTTTTGCGACCAACTTGGCAAGACATTCGCCGAGGCAAGCGCGCAAGAAAAAAATTCTTGCTCTCATCGCTCGAAAGCTCTCGCCGACCTGCTGACAAAATTATGAAAAACGTAGTAATTCTTTCTGACTCGCACAACAATTATCACTGGACGGAAGAATTTCTTGTCGTCTTGGACGAATGCGACTATATCATTCATCTTGGCGACGGTTTGGACGAGATAAATTTTCTGCAATCGCTCTATAAGGACAAATTTTATTACGTTTTGGGCAATTGTGACGCGATTTCTCAGTCAAAACACGAGTTTTTGAAAATAAATATCGAAAACGTCTCTCTAATGCTTGCGCACGGACATACTTTTGGTGTAAAATATTCACTTGTTGATTATGCGCAGTTTTGTTTGGAAAATGACGTCACTATAGGACTGTTTGGACACACACATACGCCACTAATCGAGAAAAACGGCCGTTTGACCCTTGTTAATCCTGGCTCAATGGCTTATACATACAGTTACTGCTATATGACAATTTGTGGTAACAAAGCATTTCAACGAATCGTTGTGTGCTAGAAAAGGAGATTTATGCAAAGACAAGACATCAGAAACATCGCAATTATTGCCCACGTTGACCACGGCAAAACGACCTTGGTTGACCAATTGCTCAGACAAAACGGAACTTTCCGTTCGAACGAAGCTGTTGTTGACAGAGTTATGGACAATGGCGATATTGAGAAAGAAAGAGGAATCACTATCCTTGCGAAGAACACTTCTGTTCATTACAAGAATACGAAAATTAATATTATTGACACACCTGGGCACGCCGACTTTGGCGGAGAAGTTGAACGCATTTTGTCAATGGTTGACGGCGTTGTTTTGCTCGTTGACGCGGTTGAAGGCTGCATGCC
>JAVXBP010000005.1:0-35160 GCA_036659935.1 Clostridia bacterium | reverse complement strand
AACCACAGCCACGATATGTTCCGCAACACGCGCTATTGTACCAGTTGCTACAGCCACAGCCGCTTACGCCGACAGTCGCTTGTTGATAATTGTTATAACACATAAAATTTCCCCTTTTTTACTCATAAGAGTTGTAAGGAAGCAACTTTGATTGCCCCCTTCACAACAGTATATGACAAGAAGAAAATTTTTGTTATGTTTTACTTATTTACAATTTTGTCGACAGTGATAACTTGCAATATCATTTGCGACTTGCTTTTTGCTCAACATTTGTCTACGCGGACTTTTCTTTACAACAAAATGCACAGCACTCCGCCTTTCCCTTCATTGACGATGCGATAAACCGTTTTTCTGAGTTTGTTGCGCGTGTCCTCTTGCATTGTCATAAGCTTCGTTCCAAGCCCTTCTTTCGCGATATCGGCGAGAGTTTTTCCGAGCATATTTGTGTCCCACAGCCCGATTGCGTTTTCGCCAAACTCACCAAGCCAACTTTGCAAAATTTCTTCGTTGTTAGACTCACCGCCAAGCAGTGGGCTGACTTCCGTGTCGACATCGACTTTCATAATGTGATAAGACGGCGCGGACGCGTGCAAGCGAACGCCATATTTTGCGCCTTTTTTGACGATTTTCGGCGGGTCGAAAGAGATATCTTCCCTTGTCGGAGTCACCACGCCATAACCGAATTCGTCGACTTCTTCGAGCGCATATTTGAGCTTGTCATAGTGCTTTTTCGCAACGGAAAGGCTTTTGATATATGAGACGAGTTCAAAGTCGCTGGCGATTTCTTCACCGCTTTGCACGGACAAAATTTTGTAGAAAAGCTCTGATTTCGGTTGCAAATTCAACGTTATCGCGCCCTTGCCAAAGTCTACCTGATAGTCCGTCGACCTGTCGACAAATTCGTCCTCGTCGAAAAGCCCCTCGACCTTGTCATAGTCTTGCATTCTCGTCAATTCTGACGCAAATTGCGACACTTTGTCGAGAATATGCGTTATTATTTCGTTTTCTTTTGGCATCGCTTGCAACCAACTTGGCATAGCGATTTCCATTTTTTTGAGTGGGAACTGCATCAAAACTTCGCCCAAAATGTTGGCGATATCGTCAACGGTCATTTCCGCGACGTTTTGGACAACAACAGGAATTTGATATTGCGCGCTCATATCTTCTTGCAACTTTTTTGTCGCGGTATCGTTTGGTTTGCGAGTGTTGAGCACGATTACAAAAGGCTTGTTGAGCGCTTTCATCTCGTCGATTACGCGCATTTCCGTCTCGACATAATCACCGCGTTGGAAGTCCGTTATTGTGCCGTCCGTCGTCATAACAATGCCAATTGTCGAGTGGTCGTTGATTACTTTTGACGTGCCGAGCTCCGCCGCCTCGCGGAAAGACATTTCTTCGTCGCTCCACGGCGTGCGCACAAGCCTCGATTTGTCGCCGTCCGCAAACCCCTCCGCTTTGGCGATTGGATAACCAACGCAATCAATAAGTCTTATATTAGCAGCAAGATTGTCGCCAAGTTTGATTTTTGCGCTCGTATCAGGCACAAATTTTGGTTGAGTGGTCATTATTGATTTGCCGTCCGCCGATTGTGGCAACTCGTCCACAATTCTTTGACGGCGATTTTGGTCGTCTATGTATGGAATGACCATACTTTGCATAAATTTTGTAATAAAAGTTGACTTGCCCGTTCTTACAGGTCCAACAATGCCGACATATATATCCCCGTTTGTTCGAGTTGCAATATCCTGATAAATTGCGTATTTTTCCATATAACCCTCCTCGGTTTCATCTTCCTTACAAGATATTCCAAAATTGAACTCTTTATGCAAAGTGACAAAAAATATTTTCGTAAGAATTATTTTTGCAAAATTTCTCTTGCCAGTCGCATTTATTTGTTTTTGTCCAACTGCGCTTAATAATTATTTTTGTCAATTTTTTTTGTTAATTAATCGTGTTTAATAGGTTTTGAGCTTGTTTATCGACAAGCGAAAAATTGCATAACAAAAGCGCAAAGAATTTTCTCTGCGCTCGTAAATTTTTTATATTCGATATGCTTTATTTGAAGTCTGCTGGCGACTTGATTTCTTTCAAAAAGTTGACATTTTGATATACTTTGACATAGTCAATGACAAACTCACCGCCAGTAAATTCGCCAACCTGCTGACCATAAGGTCCGCCTGCGTTCGGGCGCACTTCGTTTGTCAATCGTAAATAAGCAGGCACTCGGCTAATTCCGCCAAAGTCTGTCGCCCAACTTACCACGCCGTCCACATAGAAAACATACTCGCTTGGCGTCCATTTGAGCGCGAAAGTATGGAAGCCCTCATACAAATCCTTGCCAGTATCTCTCACTGTTTGACCGCCTTTGTGGTTCTTTCCATAGCCGTCATAATGAATGCAATGCCCAACTTTTGTGCGGTCATTGACAAATGATGACTCATAAATATCAATTTCCGAGCCGTCCATTCCTTGATTGCCAATCTTTCCCATAGAGTCCGATTGCAACCAAAACGCCGACCACATTCCGCCAGAATTTGGGAATTTTACTCTCGCCTCGAAGTATCCAAAAGCTTGCTCAAACGCCGTGACTGACTTGCCGTCAATCAATTTTTTTGTATCAATTCCTGACGTAAAATATCCGTCTTGCGGGCATTTTCCTGCCGAACACTTGTGGTCAGTCTTTTTTTCCGCCTTGATAACTGCGTTGCCACCTGACACGCTTATCATATCATCGCACCAATATTCAATCTTGCGCAATCTGTGTGGCGACGGTCCCCACAATTCGTCGAGTTTGTCTCCGTCAAAATTTTCTTGCATTGTAGAATACCAGCCTTGCGCGTTCGCCGAATTTGCGTCCACGCCCGCGTTGTCAACAACAGGGCTCGATATGTCAAATTTTGTTCTCCACCTGTCCGATTTGTCGTTGTGATATTCGCACCCGACCAAACTTAACGAGGCAGTCGCCAAAATCGCTATGACTGCCATTATAGACAAAAATTTTTTCATATTTTCTCCCGTTTGCATTAATTTTTTTAATAAATATTTTGACTGAATATATTTTTTTAAATACAACTTTTTATTTTAGTGTACTTTTAATCTGGCATTATTTTAATTGTTTGTAATTTGTTTTTGGCGCAATTAATTTATAACAATTATTATTTTGTTTTCTATCACATTAAGATAACGTCAATTTTGTACAATTATGAATAGCGCATTCGCGCAAAAAATTCTTAAAAAACCCTTTCTCGGCGCGAACTGTCGCGCACTTTGACTTGAATTGGAGCGAATGATGGGAATCGGACCCACAACTTCAGCTTGGGAAGCTAACGTTTTACCACTAAACTACATTCGCAAATCGCATTGCTATTTTATTATTTTTTGTGTCTCATTGTCAAGCAAATAACTCGCTTTTGTCACAAAACATTTTATTTGTCATTTTTGCTCAACAAAAGTTGCATTATTGTTTTCGTCAAGACTTTATCAAGTCGCTTGCTTCAACTATTTTTACTTGAAAAAATTACTGTCTTATTATCTTATTTTTAATAATTTACTTTATTTTCTTAACTATCTTATCTTTCGTCAAGCTTCGTCAAACCTTTGTCAAGTCGCTTGTTTCCACGCTTTTGGCATGACAAACTATTATTCTGTCTTTTTGCTTTCTTCTATCTTATATTTGTCTACAATATCGCTTATAGTTGAGAGAAAAGAATTTTCGCTCCAGGTGTTTATCTTAAAAATCAAGCCCGTGCTTCCGCCTGACGCAATCGCCGAGATATAGACATCGTCGCCCTTTCCAAAAATTACAATGCTCAACGATGAGCGGTTGCCGCCCATATAAGCGTATCTCTCATAGACCATAGTCTGACAACGCACTCCGTCAAAGACAATTTCGCTTTGGTCTTCCATTGTCGCTGTCATACTTCCTGCGCTCACTGCCTCGTCAATTTCTTGTACAAATTTGTCAAAATCTACTTTCAAATGCGCTTCAATTTTTCCCATAATTCTCTCCTAGAATATTAGCTTTGTTGTGACAAAATTCGGTTCTTTTTTAATACTTATAATATTATTTAGGCTTGAATTTTATTTTTTATTAACTTTTCAGTTCTTACTTTTACAATTTACAACTCGGACTAACCTATGATACGGCGACAAAGCCTAGCGCTCGCCAACACGCTCAAATTATAAAGACTGTTTACGCTTGAATTTTATTTTTATAAGCTTTTCCGTTCTTACTTTTTGCTTTTTGTGACAAAATTTACAACTACCTTTTCTATTTCGTCTTTTTCTATCACATCGTCAAATCTGATTGGCTTTTCGTTGAGCCCTTTGAGCGGAAGTGGAATTTGCTCGCCAGAGAATGAATAAAGTTTTTTGCTCGCCTTAAAAGCGTCCTCAATGCGTTCAAAGTTGACCGCTTCATAGACGTCCACAGGGAATTTGTATGCGCTCGCCGTCGAAACTATTACAGTAACTGTCGGGTCATTTGTGCGGTCGGCATAATCATTGTATACGCTGCACGCAACGCCCGTGTGAGTGTCGATGAGATAATCATACAAGTCGAGATAACTCTCGATTGTCGCCGAAGTGTCGTCTTCGCTTGCGCAACCAACGTCAAAAATCTTTCTGAGTTCGGCAAGTTCTTGCTTTGAGATTGAATATTTGCCATTATCTTTGAGACTTTGCATTCTTTCCGCCATCAATTTGTCGTCTCTGCCACAGAATTCGAAAAGCAATCTTTCCAAATTGGAAGAAATCAAAATGTCCATTGACGGACTCATTGTTTTGTAAAATTCTCTGTTGGTGTCATAAACGCCCGTTTGGAAAAAGTCAGTCAAGACGTTGTTTTCGTTGGACGCGCAAATAAGTTTGCCCACTCCAACGCCCATTTTGCTCGAATAATACGCTGCAAGAATGTTGCCAAAGTTGCCACTTGGGACACAAAAATTGACTTTTTCGCCGCGCTCAATCTCGCCCGAAGATATCAAATCGCAATAGCTCGAAACATAGTATGCAATTTGTGGCGCAAGCCTGCCCCAGTTGATTGAGTTGGCAGAAGAAAGCTTGTAACCGTTTTCTTTGAGAATATTTTTGATATCGGCATTGGCAAAAATCTTTTTTACCGCTGATTGCGCGTCGTCAAAATTGCCTTTAATCGCGCATACATAGACGTTTTCGCCAAGTTGAGTCATCATTTGCAACTTTTGCATCTCGGACACGCCGTCAGAAGGATAGAAAACAATTATGTCCGTCCCTTCGACGTCGCGGAAGCCCTCAAGCGCCGCCTTTCCTGTGTCGCCAGAAGTAGCGACGAGTATCAAAGTTTTGTCGTTTTCGCCTGTTTTTTTTCTGCCTGCCGTCAAAAGATGTGGCAACATTGTCAGCGCCATATCCTTGAACGCGCAAGTTGGACCGTGCCACAATTCCAACACATAGAGTTTGTCGTCAACATTGACAAGCGGGCAAGGGTCGTCGCCAAAAAATCTTGAATAAGCCTGCTCGCTAAAATCGTTCAATTCTTCCAAAGTATAATCTTCGAGAAAAAGACTCAGCACATACGCGACGCGCTCTGGATATGACATTTCTATCAATTTGTCAAAGTCGCCGTCTGTGAGTGTTGGAAATGTCTCTGGGACAAAAAGTCCGCCGTCCGCCGCCAAGCCATTGACAATAGCTTGCGCGGAAGATGCTGATATTTCTTTGTTTCTTGTGCTGATATAACGCATAACTTATTTCCTTTTTTTGTTTTTTTGTAATCAAATTGAATTGTTTATAGTCTCAAAACTTACAAATTGCAACTCAATTTGATATTTTTTTATTTTAAATTTTATTAGTTGATAATTTTTGCATTCGCTACTTTTTACATTCGCAATTTATAATTCTGCAAATTACCAATTTTTTGTGATAAGCTTTTTGTGCAACTCAAGGTCGAATTGCGCAATCAAAGCGTCCAACTCTCTGTCCGACATAAAAATCGTTCTTCCGTTGGCAAATTCTTCGTCGATTACCGCCTTAATTTTCTCAATCACTTCACTCTTTTTTTCGATTGCTTTGTTTTTTGGCACGCCATAGTAGTTGTTTATCCAATAAGCGATGCCAGCCGCGCCACTATTTACGTCAACAGCGACGAGCGGTGGACGATTGAGCAATTTTTCCGTGTTGAAAATGTTGTATATTTCTTGGTCTTTGAGCAAGCCGTCAGCGTGAACGCCCGCTCTTGTAGTATTGAAGTCTCTGCCTACAAACGGAGTTCTTGGCGGAATGTCATAGCCAATGTCCTTTTGATAATAATTCGCGATATCGGTGATAACGGACAAGTCCATACCGTTGGTTGTCCCTCTCAAAGCCGCATATTCCATCACCATTGCTTCTATTGGGCAGTTGCCAGTTCTTTCGCCAATGCCAAGGCAAGTGCAGTTGACAGCCGAACAGCCATACAACCACGCCGAAGCCGCGTTTGTGACAACCTTGTAAAAGTCATTGTGACCGTGCCATTCCAACAATTCGCTTGGCACGTCAGCGTAATATTTCAGTCCAAAAATCAAGCCTGACACACTTCTTGGAAGTGTTGCGCCTGGGTAGCTTACGCCATAGCCCATTGTGTCGCACGCGCGAATTTTGATAGGCACGCCACTTTCTTGTGACAATTTCATCAATTGATAAGCAAACGGAGCGACAAAGCCATAGAAGTCAGCGCGAGTAATATCCTCGAAGTGACAGCGTGGAACAATGCCCTTGTCGAGCGCCATTTTGACAATCGCCAAATATTTGTCGGCGGCTTGTTGACGAGTCAACCCCATTTTTTTGAAAATGTGATAGTCCGAACAGCTCACCAAAATGCCCGTCTCAGGAATGCCCATTTCTTTGACGAGTTCGAAGTCTTTTTCGTTCGCTCTTATCCAGCTTGTAATCTCAGGGAACTCATAGCCGAGCTCCATACATTCTCTGACAGCCTGTCTGTCTTTTTCTGTATAAAGGAAAAATTCGCTTTGGCGAATAATGCCCTTTTTTCCGCCGAGTTTGTGCAACAACTTGTAAATATGCACCATTTGTTTTGTAGAAAGTGGCGCCATAGATTGTTGTCCATCGCGGAATGTTGTATCAGTTATCCAAATGTCATCAGGCATATCAATTTGTGTCTGACGAAAGTTGAACGCAATTTTTGGAATGCTGTCATATTCATACATATCCCTAAAAAGATGCGGTTCGTTCACGTCTTGCAGAGACGGCTTCCAGTTGCTTTCTAGCAACAAATTTCTTTCGTTGTCATATTTTATCATAAATATATCCTCGTCGTGGGCGAAAGTTTCGACCACAAAAAACTTATCTAATAACCTTTTTTCTTTTCTGTTTCTATAACATTCTTATAATTATTATTTTATTACAAAAATTATGCGTTGTCAACTTTTGCAAGCAATTCATTTTGATTTGCTATTTGCAAAGCTTGTATCATCTCGAGAATATCACCATCAAGAAATTGTGGCAAGTTGTAGACGGTCATTCCGATTCTGTGGTCGGTCACACGGCTTTGTGGAAAGTTGTAAGTTCTGATTTTTTCTGAGCGGTCGCCCGTGCCAATTTGAATTTTTCTATTCTGAGAATAAACGCTGTCCGCCTTTGATTGATAATAATCATACAAGCGCGAACGCAAAACTTTCATAGCTTGCTCGCGGTTTTTTATTTGCGACCTTTCGTCTTGGCTCGTCACCACAATGCCCGTTGGCAAGTGGGTCATACGCACTGCGCTGTCAGTTTTGTTGACGTGCTGTCCGCCCGCGCCGCCACTGCGATAAGTGTCGACCTTGAGGTCTTTGTCAAGAATTTCCACCGCGATATTTTCCACTTCTGGGAGCACCGCGACCGTGATTGTTGACGTGTGCACTCTGCCTTGCGTTTCTGTGTCAGGCACGCGTTGAACTCTGTGGACGCCACTCTCAAATTTCAATTTGGAAAACGCCCCCACTCCGCTTATCATAAACGTGACTTCTTTTGCTCCGCCAAGTTCAGTATAGTTCATATCAATTTCTGACACTTTCCAACGCATACGCTCGGCAAAACGCATATACATTCTCACGATTTCTGCGCCAAACAAGCCAGCTTCTTCTCCGCCGACGCCTGCTCTGACCTCGACAATAACGTTTTTGTCGTCGTTTGGGTCAACTGGCAAAAGCGCAACTTTGAGCGCCTCGACCAACTTTTCTTTTTTCTCTCGACCGTCCGACAATTCGTCTTTTGCAAGCGCGATCATATCCTTGTCAGAACCTTCTTCCAAAATTTCCAAACATTCCGCAATGGTTTCTTCGTTTGCAAGATATTGCTTATACAACGCGATTGGTTCTTCCATAGCCGCGTGTTCTTTGACAAGTTTTTGCCATTTCGCTTGATCCGCAATAATATTTGGGTCGCCGATAAGACGAGTCAACTCGTCGAATCTTTCCAGCATAAGTTTCAATCTTTCAAACATACAATTTTATCCCTTGGGATCAATGACTATCTTGTCACCAATTCCGTTTTTTGACTATCTCACGACCTGGTGGCAATGACAATTCTGTCAATTCCTTCCAAGTCTTTGACGATCTCACAATGATATTGCGAGAACATTTCCACAATTTTTTGGGCTTGATTTATGCCACATTCGACCGCGACAATGCCCTTTTCTGTCAGGTGTTTTTCCGATTGCTCGGCAAGAATTCGATAGAAGTCAAGCCCGTCTTTGCCCCCGTCCAACGCAATCATTGGCTCGTGGTCTTTGACCTCGGTTTGCAAGGCTTGAATGTCGTCCGTCGGAATATAAGGCGGATTGCTGACGATGATGTCGAATTTGCCGTCAACATTGGCGAACATATCGCTTTCTACAAGCTTGATTCTCTCTTGCAATGCGAATTTTTCTACATTTTTGCGAGCGACTTCGAGCGCGTCGGCGCTTATATCGCAAGCGGTAATTTGCGCGTTTGTATTGAGCGCGACCGCGACCGATATGCAACCACTGCCAGCGCACAAGTCAAGAATTTGTGTGTTTTCACCGCATTTTTTGATGACTTGTTCAACGAGATATTCCGTCTCTGGTCTTGGCGAAAGCACCTTGTCGCTTATATCAATTTTGTAGCCATAGAAGTCTACGTTGCCAAAAACTTGCCACAAAGGCGCTCCGCTTGCTCTTTCTTTTGCAAACTCAATCGCTTTCATTCTCTGTGAATTTTTGATATGCGTAACTTTTTCCAACTCACCGCGTTTTTTGTCAAGAACTTCGCACATTATCCAATCAATCTCGGCTTTTTCCGCGTTGACAGGCTTCAAAATGTTCTCAATCTCAGTCACAACTTTTGAATATTGTTTGTTTGTGTCAAACTCTTGCGTCTTGATATTTTTGTCCGCGTCCATCGCAAGCACTGTTTCAAAAGCCACAATCGCGCACTCAACCATATCGTCGGTTGGTTGCTTGGTGGTCAACTTTTGGAGTAGCAAGCCAGGGAATTTTAGAATTTTGACAAACCAGTTGTCGAATTTTGCAAGCAATTTGAGAATTTCATAGCTCACGCCTGCCACAAGTGGCAAGATCATAAGTCTTATGCAAAGCTTTATGCCGGCGTTGTTTATCCAACCCCAAACAGAAAACGCCAAAACGTCAAAAAATGAAAACAACAAAATGCTGACAACCATTATCAAAAACATAAAAGTCGTGCCACAACGGTCGTGAACGGTCGTCATTTTCTGAGCGTTTTCGACAGTCATATCGAGGTCGTGTTCATAACAGCTTATTGTTTTGTGTTCCGCGCCGTGATACATAAAAGTCCGTCTGATATCTTTCATAAGGCTTGTCAATGCGATATATCCAACAAAAATTGCTATTCGCACAAAGCCTTCGATAAAGTTGAACCCAATTTGTCCGCCAACGGACATAGTTTCCATATCAATTTTCGCAAGCGCCGCAATGCCCGACGTGATAAGTGACGGCAACAAGAAAAACAAAGTAATAGACAGTCCAATTCCAAAAATAACCGCGACAGCCATAATTATGCTATAAACGCTGACTCCGAGTTTTTTTGCAAACCATTTTTCCGTCTTTGACGGTTCTTCTTCTCCGCCAAAAACTTCGCCAGAACGCAAAAGCGTCCCCATGCCTTCTATCATTGTCGAAAGAAAGTTAAAAATTCCGCGCAAAAAAGGAGTGCGGAAAAGAAAATTCTTTTCTTTGACAGGTTTGATATATTTGCTTTCTACTTGAATCTTGCCGTTTTCGTCGCGTACTGCCGTCGCCATACTGCGCTGACCGCGCATCATAACGCCCTCAATAACGGCTTGACCGCCGATTGACGTACATTTTTTTCTACTCATTTTCCACCAAATTTTTATGAAAAAATAGTGCAAGATAAGTTTCTTGCACTACAAATTGTTATAGACTATAACGCTTCTTAAACTTATCAACTCTTCCACCCGTGTCAACAAGTTTTTGCTTTCCTGTATAAAATGGATGGCATTTGCTACATACTTCGACCTTTATCAATGTCTCATCAGAAGTTGTTCCGCTCACAAATTTTTCTCCACAAGCGCATTCGATTGCAACATCATGATAATTTGGTTGTATTTGTTCTTTCATTATTATCACCTCTCAAATTAATATTTCTTATTTATGTTAGAATTATACACAATTTCGTTATTCAAGTCAAGCATATTGATAAATAATATTTTTATTGACGATAATATTAAAAAGTTTTAGCATAGTTGAGCTACAAACGCGACAAAACGCTCCAGAAAACAATAAATTCCACAAAATATTACATTTTGTTACAAAATTTTTAAGGTTGAATTTATTGGAAAAATGCTCTTGCTTTTTGTCAACATTTGTGTTACAATTGCTATGTTACAAATTTTGGGAGAACAAGATGAAAGCATGGAAATTGACCGAAGCAAAAAAGCTTCAATTGGAAACTATTGACGAAACGGAAGGACAAAACGGGCTTGTGAAAGTCAAAATTGCGCGCGCCGCTTTGTCGTCATCTGACATATCCTCCTTTCTTTCGAACGAGAAAGAAAAATTTATTCCGTCAAGAACCGCGCTTGGTCTGATAAGCGAAGCCTTTGGCGAGACTTACAAAAAAGGCGAACGCGTGTTGCTTTCTCCTTATCCAAACAAGGTCGCTGACGGCGAAGATTTGCGTGTCAAAAGCGTCGATTGCGACGGCTATTTGTGCGATTTTACTTATGTCGACCAAGAATATATCTATGCCCTGCCCGACGGCATCGCTGACGAAGCGGTCGAGTTTGTAGAAGATATCGCCCTTGCGAGCAAGGTTTATTCCAAGCTCAACATCGAAAGCTCACAATATGTTTTGATTTATGGTTGTTCTGCCACAAGTTTGATTTTGGCTCAACTGTGCATATATTATCAAGCTATCCCAATCGTTGTCGACAGCAGTCAAGAAAGGCTCGCTATCGCGTCAGAATTGGGAATATATTACACGCTTGACCAGTCCAAAGAAGATATTTCGCTCGCTATCAAAGAGATAACGTCTGGCAATTTTGCCGACTTTTTGATTGTCGACACGGACGCTTTCCCTTATGTCAACGACACTTTGTCTTATGTTGGCAAGAATGGAAAAGTTGGTTTGATTGGTTTCAACAAAAATATCAGCCAACTCAAGGGCGATTTCGCCCCGGTTATCAATCTTGGGCTTACTGTTTATGGCGTAAATGACGGCTTTGGCGAGATTGCAAGCGCAATAAACTTCCTTGCGACACAAACTGTGCACGTAGAAAAATTGATAGCGAATGTTGTCGCTTTTGACGACGTTCCAAACGCAATTTTAGAGTTGTCAGGCAAACAAAATTGTTTCAAAACAATAGTAAAATGTTAATTGACTTAATTAGTCAAACACCGCAAAACAAAATGAATTTTTCTTAACGAAAAACAAGCTAATTCGAAAATTGTAATTAAGTTTAAGTCGAAAACGCAAGCAAAAAACAACACTTTTTTCTTGACAAAAATGCAAACACAAACAAAATTAATTATTCAACGCAAAGCAAAATTCTCTATCCAATGATAGAGAATTTTTTGTTTTATATCAAGAGATTTGCAAGCTCGACAACGCTCCCTGCCCCAAGAATAAGAATTGTATCATCGCTGTCGCAAGAATTTTTGAGATAGTCGGCGGTTTGTTGATAAGTCGAGCAAAAACACGCCACAATATGCGTTCTGACAAGCTCGCAAAAAAGGTCTTGACCGCTCCAGCCGTCGCTCGGCTTTTCTCGCGCGGAATATGTCGGCAACACTATGACTTCGTCCGCCCAAAAAAAGCTGTCAACAAACTCGTCTTTGAGCGCCTTTGTGCGAGAATATGTATGTGGCTCGAAAACGACTTTTATCTTGCCTTTTGTCATATGTCGCGCAGTGTTGACCGCCGAGCGAATTTCTTGTGGGTGGTGCGCATAATCGACAATCACTTTTGCGCCATTTGTCGCGAGCCCCTTGCATTCGAACCGCCTTGCCACGCCGCAAAACTTTGCAAGCGCAACAATTGCATCGTCAATATCGATGCCGATTGTGTCACAAATTGCGAGCGCGCACGCAGAATTGTCAATGTTGTAATCGCCCTTGAGAAAGAGTTTTACTCGGTGACTTTCGCCCTTGCAAAGTAGGTCATATTCTATGTTTTGGCTGTCGAATTTTTCGTTTGTAATCTTGTAATCGCACTCTGAGCACCTGCCGTAAGTTACAATTTTTTTCTCGCTGGCCGTCGGCATTTCCGCAAGCAAAAACCTGCAATTTTCGTTCAAAATTAGCGCTTTTTTTGCGCTTTGCAAGAAACTTTTGTAAGCGTCATACATTGACTTCACTGTCGGATAAGTGTCCGGGTGGTCATAATCGCAATTGAGAATTACGCTGACCGACGGCTCGAGCGAAAGAAAACTTTTGTTGTATTCGCACGCTTCCGTGACAAAAAATTCGTCGCCAGTGTCAACCATATTTTCGTTTTCGCCGACAAAATCACCGCCAATATGCCCCACAAATTCCTTGTCCAACTTGCGCATAATGTCGACGACCATCGCAGTCGTGGAAGTTTTGCCGTGCGTGCCAGCTATCGCGACAACTTGTTTGCACAGTGTCGAAAGATAGGCGAGAAAGTCCTTGCGCTCCATTGTTGCGATGTCATTTTGCCTTGCAAACGACAACTCTGCGTCGCTCTCGGCGATTGCGGCGGAAAACACAACCAAGTCGGAGCTTGCGACAACGCCAACTTTTGCCCCGACATAAGCGTTGACTCCGCGCGAGACAAGATAGTCGATAATTGGGCTCATTTGTCTGTCGCTGCCACTTGTTTGTATGCCGTTTCTCGCGCAAAAAAGCGCCAAACCTTTCATACTTATACCGCCAATTCCTACAAAGTGAATTCTGTTATAATCAATTGCATATTTCATAATATATAGTATGCAAAATAATATCATTTTTTGACGATATTTGTCAAAAGCAAAAATATTGTTGGACATATTGGAAAATCAAATGCGCTTTTTGCAGCAAAAATGTTGTGCGCACGAAGAAATTTTTGTAAATATTTTTTATTTTTTGTCAAAATGTTACAAAATATCAAGCGTTTTTAATAATTATATTCGAAATATTGAAAAAAATAGCAAAAAAAGTATAAATAATTAAAAATTATTCATTTGCCTATGGACAAATCACGAAAGCTGTTATATAATAATAATATACCACATGATAGGAGATAGGGAAATGAAAATTAGTGATATCAAAATTAGGTACATTCAAAAAGACGGGCGTCTCAAAGGCGTGGCGTCGTTCATCATCGACGATTGTTTTGTTGTTCACGACATCAAAATCATTGACGGCGCGGAAGGCAATTTTATCGCTATGCCGAGCAGAAAAACTCCTGACGGAGAATACAAAGACATCGCGCACCCTCTCAACAGCGAGACAAGAACTATGCTCAGCGAAGCTATTTTGTCCGAGTTTGAGAAACAAAAAGTGGAAGTTAGAGAACCTTTTATTCCGCCTGCTCCAGAAGAAGCCCCTGCTGAATAAAATTTTTGCCAAAGAAAAGTGGCAAACATATTAATTAAAGCATTTTGAAAAAACTTTGTTACAAAGCAAAACTCACCTATTGTTAGGTGAGTTTTTTTGGAGCTAATGGGGAGAGTCGAACTCCCGACCTACAGGTTACGAATCTGTTGCGCTACCAACTGCGCCACATTAGCATATTTTGGTTGTAAGATTGTTTTGTTTGCTTTTTTATTACTATTTTTTAGCGTTATCTGCTTTTTTCATTTTGCAGTTTAACTTGCAATTCGCAAGTTTTTATCATTTTCCTACGATTATTGCATTGCTAAACTATCTTATCTTATGTTTTGTTTCTATTCTTTGTCGCTTTCGTCGTAATTATAATACAATATTACGCCGAAAGCAACATTTTTGACAACATTTGTAAGAATTAAAATTCTGCCGACCCAGTTGTGCGGCTGAAAGGTATTACGTCGCGGATATTTTGCATACCTGTTAAATACATAATCAATCTTTCGAAGCCAAGTCCAAAGCCAGCGTGCTTTACACCGCCATAACGACGCAAGTCGAGATACCACCAATAGTCTTTTTCGTCGAGTTTCAACTCGTGCAAGCGCTCAATCAGCAAGTCAATTCTTTCTTCTCTTTGACTTCCGCCGATAATTTCGCCAACGCCCGGCACAAGCAAGTCGACCGCAGCGACAGTTTTGCCGTCGTCGTTAAGTCTCATATAGAAAGCTTTTATTTCTTTTGGATAATTCGTCACGAACAAAGGCTTTTTGAAAATTTGCTCAGTCAAGAATCTTTCGTGTTCGGTTTGCAAGTCTGCGCCCCAAAAAACTGGATATTGGAATTTGTCCTTGTGCTTTTCCAAAATTTCTACCGCTTCTGTGTAAGTAATGGTCGCAAAGTCAGAATTTACAATTCCTTGCAATCTTTCCACAAGTCCGTTGTCGTTGAAAGTGTTGAAAAATTCCATTTCTTGCGGACATTTTTCGAGCACGTCAGCGATGACATATTTTATCATATCTTTCGCCAAGTCCATATCGTCGGCGAGATTTGCGAACGCAATTTCTGGTTCAATCATCCAAAACTCAGCCGCGTGGCGGTTTGTAAATGATTTTTCCGCGCGGAAAGTTGGCCCAAAAGTGTAAACGTTGCGGAATGCAAGCGCAAAACACTCGGCGTTGAGCTGTCCGCTCACAGTAAGCCCTGCTGACTTGCCAAAAAAGTCCTTGCTATAATCGACTTTTCCGTCGTCGGTCATTGGCGGATTTTTTGGGTCAAGAGTGGTCACACGGAACATTTCGCCCGCGCCTTCGCAGTCTGACGTTGTGATAAGCGGAGTGTTTACATAAATAAAATTCCTGCTTGCAAAAAAGTTGTGTATGGCTTGCGCCGCGACAGAACGCACGCGGAAAACCGCAAGAAACGTGTTTGTGCGTGGTCTCAAATGCGCGATATCTCTCAAAAATTCGAGCGAATGACGCTTTTTTTGCAATGGATAGTTAGGCGAAGAAACGCCCTCGACAGTTATTGTCGTGGCATTGATTTCGAATGGTTGCTTCATATTTGGCGTAACAATGACCTTTCCAACGATGCTCAAACCTGCGCCAACATTTTGGCTCACAATTTCTTTGTAATTTGCGCAATCGGCGTTGACAACAATTTGTGTTGACTTGAAATTTGTGCCGTCATTCAATTCAATAAAAGCAAAGTTTTTGCTATCGCGTATAGTCCTTACCCAACCGCAAATATCGACTTGCTGGTCAGCGCGAGACTCATAAGAACCCCAAAGTTCGCGTAAAGTCAATTTTTCCATTTTTAAACCTCTATTCCAAATAAATTTTATTATTTAAGTGTAGCATATTGCTTTTTATTTGTAAACTATAAAATTGAATAAGCAAAAAAATTATTTCTTTGACTTTTTTTGTCTTTTTCTGCTAACTTTTCAAAAATATTTTACATATTCTTTACAAAAAACGCTGTTTTCCTTGTTTTTTCTAATATTTTCCATAATAAATAGAAAATATTTTGCGTTTGCTATTGTAATTTGCATTTTTGTGCGGTATAATAATAGTGATCCATATGACATATTGTGCCGCAGTAATAATTCGGGAATGCGGAGTTGATTGATTGCTGGCGTGCCTAATCTTTATCAAAAAGAGCAATTTAGGATTACAAATATCCGTCACAGCGTACCCACCCTGCTCACAAGCGGGCTACTAATAGTCATATGGATTACTCTTTGATATCTTTTGCGACTGTCGCTTGACGGTCGCTTTTTTTTGCGATTAAACTTCCGCTATCGTGTCAATTTCTACCAAAACATTTTTTGGCAAAGTCTTAACAGCTACGCAAGAGCGCGCTGGCTTGCCAAGAAAATATTGCGCGTAAATGCCATTAAACGTGGCGAAGTCGTCCATATTTGCAAGAAAACATACTGTCTTGACGACATTGTCAAGGCTTGAACCGCTCGCTTGCAAAACTGCTTGCAAGTTTTTGCAAACTTGATGAGTTTGTTCTTCTATCGTTGTCGCTTCAATTTTTCCACTGGCTGGGTTGATTGCAATTTGCCCAGAAGTATAGACCAAACCGCCGCTTACGATAGCTTGCGAATAAGGTCCAATCGCCGACGGCGCATTGTTTGTAGTGATAATATTCATAATTTACTCCTATTTTGCAAGGGCAAAACCGCCTTGCAACTCCATTTCTTTCTTACAAAAAAATATACTTTTTTTGCAACTCCATTTATTTTCCACTTTCCGATATAAAGTTATCTTGATTATATGTTTTTTCTATCAAAGCAGTTTGAAGCCTTCATTCAGAAGATTTTGTCTTATTTGTTGGATATGTTCAAAGTTTCTTGTCTCGACTTCCACGCGCAAGAAGCAACCTGTTACGCTGCTGCCTTCGTTCGAACGCTCGTGGTTGACCGCGATAACATTTGCGCCAAGGTCAGAGATAATCTTGGACACAAGCGTAAGTTGCCCTGGCTTGTCTGGCAACTCAATTGTCATAACATAGTTTCTGCCTGACATAAGCAAGCCGCGCTTGATAACTCTTGACAATATAGTAACGTCAATATTACCGCCCGAAACAACACAACAAACTTTTTTGCCTTTGATTGGCAATTTGTCGAACATAACCGCCGCAACCGCAACCGCGCCCGCGCCCTCGGCTATCATTTTTTGTTTCTCGATAAGAGCAAGAATTGCCGAAGATATTTCGTCGTCATTTACGGTGACAATTTTGTCGACATATTTTTTGCACAATTCGAAAGTAAGCGTTCCAGGTGTTTTGACCGCGATACCGTCGGCGATTGTCGCCACTTTGTCGAGTGATTTTATCTCATTTTCTTCGATAGATTTCTTCATAGAAGGCGCGCCTGCAGCTTGCACTCCATAGACCTTGATGTTTGGGTTCAAGCTTTTGACAGCGAACGCAACGCCCGATATCAAACCGCCACCGCCGATTGGAACGATAACCGCGTCAAGATCTTTGACTTGGTCAAGAATTTCCAGTCCGATTGTGCCTTGCCCAGCGATAACGTCAGGGTCGTTGAACGGGTGAATAAAAACATAGCCCTTTTCTTTCTGCAATTCTATCGCCTTGTTGTAAGCGTCGTCATATACGCCCGGGACAAGACAAACTTCCGCGCCATATTTTTTGGTAGCTTCGACCTTGGAGATTGGCGCGCCGTCAGGCAAGCATATCAATGATTTTATGCCATTTTTTGTCGCTGCAAGCGCAACGCCCTGCGCGTGATTGCCTGCCGAGCAAGCGATAACACCGCGTTTTTTTTCGTCATCGTTCAATTGCGATATTTTATAATAAGCGCCTCTCACCTTGAATGAGCCCGTGACTTGCAAGTTTTCTGATTTTAAATAAACTTCGCAGTCAGTTTTGATATTTGGCGCAAAAATTACGTCAGTTTGTCTGATTGCATCTTTCAAAATATAAGATGCGTGATAGACCTTGTCAAGAGTTAACATAGCTGTTTCCTTCTTTTGTTGCCACAAAGGCAAGTACATTTGTAATTGTATTAATATTTTATTTTATTATATTATTTTTTTAAATAGTTCTCATTTTTCGAGTATTATTCTCACTTTTTTGAGAATTATTCTCACAACTCAAGCGAATTTTTTCGCCTTTTTTTGCGAGTTTTTTCACAACTCAATCGTGTTTTTCTCTATTTTTTGTAAGATATTCTCACTTTTTTTGTAAAATATTCTCACTTTCCACAAGATAATTTTCGCTTTTGAGCGTTGTTTTCACAATTTTATTTGAGAATTGCGCCTTCGTCCGCGCTTGTTACAAGTCTTGCATATCTTGCAAGCCAGCCAGTCTTGATATTCGCTTCTGGCATAACAAACGTCTTGCGTCTTTGCTCGAATTCTTCGTCTGTAACATTCGCGTTGATAGAATTGTTTGGAATGTCAATCGTGATAATGTCGCCCTCGCGCACAAGCGCAATTTCTCCGCCAAGCGCCGCCTCAGGAGCAACGTGACCGATAGACGCGCCACGAGATGCGCCAGAAAATCTGCCGTCCGTTATCAACGCAACGCTCTTGTCGAGTTTCATACCAGCAAGCGCCGAGGTAGGATTGAGCATTTCTCTCATACCAGGTCCGCCTTTTGGACCTTCGAACCGAATTACAACGACGTCGCCAGCGACGATTTTGCCATTGTAAATAGCTTCTATCGCGGTGTCCTCGCTCTCAAAAACTCTCGCTCTGCCAGTGTGAACAAGCATCTCAGGAGAGACAGCGCTACGTTTTACAACGCTACCTTTTCTTGCGATATTGCCCCACAAAATAGCCAAACCGCCGTTTTTGCTGTATGGATTGTCAAGCGGACGAATGGTATTGTAATCTTTTACCGACACATTTGCAATGTTTTCTTGCATAGTTTTGCCAGTGACAGTAAGCACGCTCGTGTCGAGATAATCGCCTTTTGCAAGCTCGGATATGACCGCTTGCACACCGCCAGCCGCATTCAAGTCTTGCATATGCGTTGGACCTGCCGGCGCCAAGTGGCACAAGTTTGGCGTTTTGTCACTGATAGCGTTGATAGTTTCCAACGTCAAAGGACAATTTGCTTCGTGCGAGATTGCAAGCAAGTGCAACACGCTGTTGCTGCTGCAACCAAGCGCCATATCGCAAGCCATAGCGTTCGCAATCGAGCGCGGATTGATTATATCTCTCGCTTTTATGTCTTTCTCAATCAAATTCATAATCGCCATTCCTGCGTGCTTTGCAAGCGCAGTTCTCGCGCTCATCACCGCAGGGATAGTTCCGTTGCCAGGCAAAGCGATACCAATCGCCTCGCAAAGGCAGTTCATACTGTTTGCGGTATACATTCCGCTGCAAGAACCGCAACTTGGACAACAATTCGTCTCAAAGTCTAGCAATTCTTTGTCGTCGATCATATTTGCTTTTCTCGCGCCGACAGCCTCGAACATCTTGGATAGTGAAACTTCGCAACCGCCAACCACGCCTGCAAGCATAGGTCCGCCACTCATCACAACGGTAGGAAGGTTTAATCTCAACGCGCCCATAAGCATACCAGGGACGATTTTGTCGCAGTTTGGCACAAGAACAAGCCCGTCAAAGCAGTGCGCGATAGCCATTGTCTCAACGCTGTCCGCGATAAGTTCACGCGACGCGAGAGAATATTTCATTCCCACATGCCCCATAGCTATGCCGTCGCAAACGCCAATTGATGGAATCATAATAGGAGTTCCGCCTGCCATGCGAATGCCAGTTTTGACAGCTTCTGTAATTTTGTCGAGGTTAATATGCCCCGGCACAATGTCGCTGTATGCGGAAACTACGCCTACGAGAGGTCTTTCGAGTTCTTCTTTTGTAAACCCACAAGCGTACAACAACGACCTTTGTGGCGCTGTCTCAACGTTGTCAGTCAAATATCTGCTTTTCAATTCCATAAAATTTCGTCCTTTTTCTAATAATATTCCGAAAACTAAAACTTGATTGGCAAATTTTAGTTTTCGGAACAAAGCAATTTGTTGTTTATTTAAATTGCAAGTCGCCATTTGGCGACTTGCAAAAAGAAACATTGATATTACTTTTTGAGCCAGCTCATCATTTCTCTGAGCTCTGCGCCAACTTTTTCGAGTGGGTGCTCTGTCTCCAATTGGCGAGTTGCCAAGAAGTGAGCCATTCTTCCGCTCTTGCATTCTGTCATCCATTCGCTTGCAAATGTTCCGTCTTGAATTTCTCTCAAAACTTTCTTCATTTCTTTGCGAGTTTCGTCAGTGATAAGGCGTCTGCCTGTGCGATAGTCGCCATATTCAGCTGTGTTGGAGATAGAATATCTCATTTTTCCAAAGCCACCGCTGTTGATAAGGTCAACGATAAGTTTCATCTCGTGAATGCACTCAAAATAAGCCATTTCTGGTTTGTAACCTGCCTCTACAAGAGTGTCAAAACCTGCTTTCATAAGTTCTGTTACGCCACCGCAAAGAACAGCTTGCTCGCCGAACAAATCGGTTTCTGTTTCTTCTCTGAATGTTGTCTCAAGAATGCCTGCGCGACCAGCGCCGATTCCGCTTGCATAAGCCAAAGCGTAATCTTTTGCCTTGCCAGAATTGTCTTGATATACGCTGATAAGAGACGGAACGCCTCTGCCTTCAACATATTGACTTCTAACAGTGTGACCAGGTCCTTTTGGAGCGATCATGACAACGTCAAGATTCTTTGCTGGTTTGATAAGGTTGAAGTGAATGTTAAAACCATGCGCAAAAGCGAGAACGTCGCCGTCTTTCATAAAAGGCGCTACTTCTTCTGCATAAATATCTGCGCAAAGCTCATCAGGAACAAGCATCATAACGATGTCGCCCAATTTCGCCGCTTCTTTGACTGGGACAACTTTGAGTCCCGCTGCTTTTGCTTTTACTTCGTGTTTGCTGCCTGGTCTCAAGCCAACTACGACATTTACGCCACTGTCAGCCAAGTTCATAGCGTGAGCGTGACCTTGTGAGCCGAAGCCAATGATGGCAACTGTTTTGCCGTCAAGCATTTTGAGATCGCAATCTGTATCATAATATTTGTTGATCATTTATATATCCTCCATAAATGGTTGTTTTACTTTTTCTTGTTTTGTTAACTTTTTTGTTTAACTTTTTGTCATTTTGTCTTGTTTTGACTTTTTTATTAAACTTTTTTGTACTGTATATATGCCTTTCCTGCTCGGATATTTACATAATTATTTCGTCAACCGTCTTGCCTGCAGGAATCATCGGAAGAACCTTTTCGTCTCTGTCGATGACCGCGTCAATAACGCAAGGTCGATGAGTGGCAAACGCGTCAGCGAGCGCTTTTTGCAATTGTTCAAGCGTAGTCGCGCGATAGCCAACCGCTCCAAAAGCCTCGGCGAGTTTTACATAGTCAGTCGCTCTGTCCAAGGTCGTCTCAGAATATCTTTTGCCATAGAATTGAGTTTGCCATTGTCTTACCATTCCGAGCACGCAGTTGTTGAAAACAACCGTCACGATAGGAAGATTTTTGCTTACGCTTGTGCAAAGCTCATTCAAATTCATATGGAAGCAACCGTCGCCAGTCGCGAGTATAACTTTTTTGTCAGGGAAAGCGGTTTGCGCGCCAATCGCAGCGCCATAACCAAAGCCCATTGTGCCAAGTCCGCCAGAAGTCAAAAAGCAGCGAGGTTTAACCCTTTTGCCATATTGAGCCGCCCACATTTGGTGTTGACCAACGTCGGTGACAATGATGCCGTCTTGACCGATAGCGTCTGACATTGCGCGCACAACTTGGTGCGGTCTCAACACGCCGTCAACGTCTTTTGGTTGATAGTCAAATTTCTTCCATTCGTTGATTTGCGCAAGCCATTCCGAATGGTCAGCCTTGCAAATTTGTGGCAACATAAGAGTCAAAGCCTCTTTGACGTCGCCCACGACACTGTGGTCGCAATGAACGTTTTTGTTTATTTCTGCCGCGTCGATATCGATGTGAATTATCTTTGCGTCTTTTGTAAAATGTTCTTTGTCTGTCGCAACTCTGTCAGAGAATCTTGTGCCAATCGCAATCACCAAGTCAGCGTTGGAAACCGCTCTGCCTGCCGACATACTGCCGTGCATTCCTACAAGCCCGAGATTGAGTTTTTCGCCATAGCTCAACACGCCCGCCGCCATCAAAGTGTGGCAAGCTGGAATGTCAGCCTTTTCTAACAACGCCAACAATTCGTCTTGAGCGCCAGAGATTTCCACTCCGCCACCAAAAAGAATAGTCGGTCTTTTCGCCTTATTTATCATTGCGCACGCAGTCGCTATGTCGTCAACACTTGGCGAGCATGGCTTGGTCGGCGTCGCCTTGACCATTGGGAAAAAGTCGCATATATTGGAAGTCACGTCCTTTGGAATATCGACCAAAACTGGTCCAGGTCTGCCACTGCTTGCGATTCTGAAAGCCTCAGTAATCACCGCGTGCAAGTCTTCGACCTTTCTCACAACAAAACTGTGCTTTGTGATTGGCATAACAATGCCAGCGATATAGACTTCTTGGAAGGAGTCCAACCCGATGAGAGACGTGCCAACGTTGCCAGTAATCGCGACCATAGGAACGCTGTCCATATAAGCCGTCGCAATGCCTGTGACAAGGTTTGTCGCGCCAGGGCCTGATGTCGCCAAACAAACGCCCGTCTTGCCGGTCGCTCTTGCATAGCCGTCAGCCGCGTGAGCCGCGCCTTGTTCGTGCGCGGTAATTATGTGACGAATTCTGTCTCTGTTGAGATACAACGCGTCATAGATATTGAGCACCGAACCACCCGGATAGCCAAATATTGTGTCTACGCCTTGTTCGAGCAATGCTTCTATTAATATTTGTGAACCGTTAATTTCCATTTTACACCCTTTTGTTGTCATTCAATTTGTTGCTTTTTGTAATGCATATATTGTAGCAAATGTCACTTGCAAAGTCAACATTATGCCATTCTAAAAATTATTTTTGCAATATTCTCTCCATATTCGCGCCTTTTTGATTGATTTTGGACGATTGTTGCAATCTATTTCTCCAAATAATTTGTATACATTAAATAATATCATATTTATGCGTTGTAGTAAAGAAAAAAGCTTGACAAGATTTACTTTTTTATTTATTATAATCAACACTGATAAAGTGATAAAGATTGTTGTTTGAAAATATAATATTATGATAAATTGTTATATTTGTATTACAATAACGAATTTATTTTGTCTAATTTTCTATATTTTTGTCAATTATTTTGCTCAGCCAAGGTTTGGTTTGTCGTCAACAAGCGCAAATGGCTTTTTTACTTTCTCTTGTTCAAGAATTACAAGCTCGTTTTTGCCGTTTTTGAGCAACGGATAAGGAATATACAAGGCCTTTTGCGGTCCTTTCTTCCAATATCTTCCTATGTTGAAGCCGTTGACAAAAACATTGCCTTTTGTAAAATTGTCCATATGAACAAAACAGTCCGCCCCGCTTTTCGCGTCAAATTCCGCGCGGAAAAAGCGTGGGAAACTCTCGTCTTTGTGTGAGTAATCGAGCTTGCTTATATCGTCCATTGTCATTGTTGAGACTTGCCAATCGAACAAATTTTGAGCGCCAAATCTGACGTTGGAGATGCCTTTTCTGTCATACAATTGCGCGCCATAATTTACTCTGCCCATTGCGTCGACAAGGATATCAATTGACATTCCGTCATGCGCGCCCGTCAACAAAAAGCCCCTTTCGCCCACGCCCACGCCAAAGGCTTTTTCTGCAAAAGTAGCCTTTTCGTTGCGATAAAAAGTCTTTTTGAGTTTTCCGTCGACAAAAATATACGCCTTGTCGTGAATGTTTTTGACAATCAGCGGTTGCGCTGCATATTTGCCTTTAAGCGTTGTGTGATAGAGTATCATTCCAAAATTTTGCCCGTATTTTTCCATATAATTTGGCGTTGGCGAAGTATGCTTTTCTGCCAAATTGTCAATGTTGGACATCAAAGAAACGCTTTGACAAAACTCAACCTTTCCGACATTTTGCTTTGGCGTTGGCTCAATCAAATTGTCCGTTTTTTCTATATTTTGCTTTGCAAGCAGCATTTCTCTCACCTTGTGATAGGCTGGAGTGTAATCTCCACACTCGGTCAGCAACGCGCTGTAGTCATAACTTGACACCGTCGGTTGATATTTGTGATTGTGATTTGCCCCAGCCCAATAGTTGAAGTTTGTCCCGCCGTGGAACATATAGAAGTTGAAGTTTGCGTCCATATCAAGGAAGTTTTTCAACTCGTTTATTACGCCAACCGCTGGTCGAATATGGTGAATTTCGCCAAAATGGTCGAACCACCCGTCCCAAAACTCCATGCACATTTTCGGCATATTTTGTTGATAAGGCTCAAGCGAATTGAAAGCTGTCTTTGCTCCCGACCCAAAGTTCAACGTCTTGTAAACGTCAGGCAACGTTCCGCCCGACAGCATATTGCACCAGTCTCCGTCAGAAGTAAAAAGCAAAGTTTGCATATCGAACTTGGCAAAAAGACTTTCTACAAAGCGCAAATAGCCCTTGTCGTTGCCATAACTTCCATATTCGTTTTCGATTTGCATAGCGATAATGTTTCCGCCATTTGAGCGTAAATGCTTGCGCAAAATGCCGAACAAAACCTTATAAAAGTCCTCGACGTGTTGGCAATATGTCTTGTCCAAACAACGCAAACGCATATTTTCGTCCGCGAGCAGCCACGCAGGCAAACCGCCAAAGTCCCACTCCGCGCAAATATAAGGGCCAGGTCTCACAATAACATTCAGCCCAAGTTTTTCCGCGATAGTAATAAATTTTTCTATATCACACAGCCCTTCAAAATTAAACACGCCCTTTTTTGGCTCGTGCAAATTCCACGCGACATAAGTCTCAACCGTGTTAAACCCCGCCTGTTTGAGCTTGGCAAGTCTGTTTTCCCAACATTCTGGCAGTGTGCGAAAATAGTGTATCGCGCCCGAATAGATTTTGATTTCCTTGCCGTCAAGAATGAACTTTTCTCCCTTAATTTCTAACATTTAGACTCCTTTTTTTTGGCTTTTTTCTTTCCTTTTATTATAATATAATTTTATCAATATATCAAGCCATTTTTTTACAAATTTCAGTTTTTAATTTTTTTGTTTGCAGAAAGACAAAAAACGCTTTTGAGCGAACACAATCACACAATTGCAATTGATATATATTGATATTCTCTCGAAAATATCGTCAGCAACTTTTTTTGTTGAATACTTCAATTGACTTATTCCACAAATATTTCCGACGAGCTGTTGCAAATTGTCGCAAAGTAGCTTTTTTCTAAAATATTTTCTTTTTCACTTTATTATAATCATTCGACATAAAACTACACAATATTACAGAATATAACGCCAACTTTGTGAAACAAATATCAGTCTCTCCCCTTTTAAAACATTGTCAAAACATAAACAATTAGTTTGCCGTATTTATTATTGACATATCATATTTTTGTGTTTATAATTAATTTTGGGAGAGAATATGAGAGACAAACGCTTTTACATACACAAATTGTCAGCGCTTGCTGTTATGCTCGCGATGAGCTTGATTATGTTTGTAGTAGAAAATTTTTTGCCGCCGCTTTTTATTGTTGGCGCAAAACTTGGACTTTCCAACATTTTTTCTCTTTTTTCACTTGTCATTTGGGGGCCGTGGGAAGCAATCGCAATCACTGTTGCGCGCGCAATTCTTGGCAATCTGATTGTTGGCAATTTGTCGTCGATGATTTACAGCTTGACGGCAGGAGTTGTCAGCATTTGCGCGTCATCGCTTGTTTTTTGCCTTTGCTATCGCAAAGTAAGCCTCGTCGCGGTAAGCGTTTTGTCGGCGACCTTGCACAATCTTGTCCAAAACTTGATTTTTTGCTTGCTGACGGACAATCTCAATATGTTGCTGCTTTCGCCTTATCTCGCTTTGCTCGGAATTTTGGCTGGCTTGGTGGTCGGACTTGTAACATTTTGGCTTGCGCGAGCAATTCCTACAAGCGTCTACAAAAGCGCCCTGCCACAGCAAAAAGTCGCCAAGTCGGACGCCTAAAGCAAAAACAATCACTATATAATAAACAAAATAATAATAAGTAACAATAAACAAACAACATACAACGCGTGATTGACACAAACGCTAAAGCAACATAAATAAAAAAAACAATAATAATCAATACATAATACAAACATTTTAACAAGAAACAAATTCTAATATTCATATTGGAGGAATAATTGTGGAAACGAAAAAAGGTAAATTTTTCAATCGAGGAGTTCACTTCGACGACAAGAAGTATCTTGCAAAAGATATTCCTATCGAGATTTTGGACGCCCCTGAGAGTGTCGCAATTTCTCTCGCGCAACACATTGGCAAGCCAGCCGATGCGGTTGTTGCGGTTGGCGACAAGGTTTTGCAAGGTCAGCTCATTGGCAAAAGTAGCGGCTTTGTCAGCGCGAATGTCTTTTCCAGCGTAAGCGGAGAAGTCACCGCAATCGAAAAAAAGCCTAACCAACGCGGACAACTCAGCGCTCATATCGTCATCAAAAACGACGGACTTTACACTTTTTCGCCTTTGCCGTCAATGCCCGACAAACAGCCTGCGACAATAATTGCGCGCGTGCAAGAAGCCGGTATCGTTGGTCTTGGCGGAGCGGGCTTTCCGACCGCTGTCAAACTCAGCCCAAAAACCGCTGTTGACACTTTGATTATCAATGGCGCAGAGTGCGAGCCTTATCTCACGTGCGACTTTCGCTTGATGATAGAAAAAACAAACGAGGTCGTTCAAGGCATTCGTTTGCTTGCCAAGGCGCTCAAGCTCAACACAATTCTTGTGGGAATCGAGGACAACAAGCCCGAGGCAATCGCCCTTTTCGAGAAGTTCGACGATATCCAAGTTGTCGTACTCAAAAAGCGTTATCCAATGGGCTCAGAAAAGCATTTGATTTACAGCTGCACTGGCAGAAAAGTGCCTTGCGGAAAGTTGCCGTCTGACGTTGGTTGTGTGGTTCAAAACATCGCGACGGCGTTTGCAGTCTTTGAAGCGGTCGAATTGAACAAACCGCTTTTCGAAAGAACGCTTACCGTTTCTGGCGAAAATGTCAAAACTCCAAAAAACTTGCTCGTAAAATTCGGCACAAATTTCTCTTATATCTTCGAAAAATGTTCTCTCGACGAGAAGGATCTCGCAATGCTTATTTGTGGCGGACCAATGATGGGTTCGACGCTTATCGGCAGAGATTTCTATACAAAAAAGACTGACTCTGGCTTGCTCGCTCTCAACAAGTCAACGGTCGCGCTGTCCAATCCGACGCCTTGCATAAATTGCGGAGCTTGCGCCAAAGCTTGCCCTATGCAATTGATGCCTATGACTATTGATTTCTATACTCAAGCTGGCGACTGGGCAAGCGCCGACAAGTTCGGCGGAGTTATGAATTGCATCGAGTGTGGAAGCTGCGCTTTCGTGTGCCCTGCAAAACGCGCGCTTATCCAGAGTATTACGCTCTGCAAAGCAAAACTGAGAGAGAAAAAATAAGGAGTATTTATGGAAAAAGTTTTTGTATCCGATTCTCCTCATATCAGAGGAAAAAGAACGACCAAGGGCATTATGCTCGACGTCATCATCGCCCTTTTGCCAGCGACAATTATGGGTTGTGTGTTCTTTGGTTGGAAAGCCGTTATGGTGCTTTGTCTCTCAACGCTTTCCGCTGTCGTGACAGAAGTTGTTTACAGCTTGTGTTTGCGCAAAAATATCAAACAAATATTCCTTGACTTCGATTTGACTTCGATTGTTACGGGACTTTTGCTCGGCTTGATTATGTCGCCAAACGTCAAGTGGTATGTGCCTATTCTTTCGGCTGTTTTTGCAATCGCGGTTGTAAAAATGCTTTTTGGTGGCACAGGAAAAAACATTGTCAATCCAGCTATCGCAGGTCGTGTGTTTGCGTTCATCGCATTCCAAGCGACAATGATATCAGGTTGGCTCGCGCCAAATATTGACGCGGTTTTGCCACTTCTCAACGTGGGCTCTGCGTCAATCACGTCAGGCGCAACTCCACTTGGAGGAATGCTTACCAACGGGCTGTCCGCTATGCAATTGAGCAACTTGGACTTGTTCCTTGGCACTGGGCTTGTCGGCTGTATCGGCGAGACGTGCAAGCTTGCCCTTTTGATTGGTGGCGTTTATCTCGTCATTCGCAAGGTTATTGATTGGAAATATCCCGTGATTTATATCGTTACGACGGGCTTGTTTGCAGTCTTTCTCAACAAAATGAATTGGGGCTACTTCTTGCCGTCAATTCTTTCGGGCGGACTTTTCCTTGGCGCTATCTTTATGGCGACTGACTATGTGACGTCCCCTTCGACCACTCTCGGCAACGTTATTTACTTCTTGTTGCTCGGCGCAATCACCGCAGTTTTGCGCAACGCCACGCATATTGAAGTTGTATCTTTTGTAATTCTTTTGATGAACATTATCGTGCCACTTATCAACACTTATATTCGTCCACGCATTTTCGGCGCGCCAAGCTTTGTCGAGAAAACAAAACTGAAGTTGGAAAATGCAAAGCTTGCAAGCAAAGAAAAGAAAGAAAAAAAGCTTGCGGCAAGCCTCGAAACAAAACAAGCTGTGGTCAACTCTACAAGCGAATATTTGCAACAAACTGTCGCTCAAAACACCGCGGCAATAGAAAAAGAAAGCAAAATTGTTACGCCTAGCGCGCAAAACGCTGACAAGATTGTCACAACGCAAGTCGCGACAAACAACACAAACGCAAATGCAAACGCGCCAACCGACGACACCGCAAAAAAGATTACGGCAGAAAAACCAGCCGAGAAAACGGCGACCGCGACTGACAAAAAGGAGGACAAGCAATGAAAGCAAAAGATTTTTTTAAGGGTCAAGCATTCAAGTCTATCCTTGTGCTCACGCTCATCGCGTTGGTTGTCGGCGGACTGCTCGCAATTCTCAATGACGTGCTTTTCATTTCTGACGAAGAACGCACTCAACAAGCGATAAAGAAAATTTATGGCAAAGAAGTCGCTTATACCGACGTGGCTTTGCAAGACACTGACAAAGACAACAAATTTGGCTCGATTGCAAACGTTTACAAAATGGAAGACGGCAAAGTTCTCATAAAGTCCGTTGGAAAAAACGGCTACAAAAACGGAACTGTCACGCTCTGGCTTGTGGCGACGTTTGACAATGACAAATTCAACGGCTTCGAAAAAATTACTGTCGCTGGCAACACCAAACAAAGTCTTATCGGCAATTTTGGCGACAGCTTTATATCAGGTTTTATTGGCGAAAACGAAACTGTCAAGGGCGATGCTTTCTATACTTCAAAGCCAGAAAATGACAATGTCACTCACATAAACGCAGGCGCAACTTTTTCTTCGACGGCGTTCAACAACGCAGTCAACTCGGCGCTTGTTTTTGTAAGAAACTTTGATATTAAGGAGGGAAAATAATATGATGAACGGCGAAAAATTTAAAAATATCGCGATTGATGGCACAGTTCGCAACAACCCTACCCTTCGACTTGTCCTTGGCACTTGCCCTACGCTTGCTCTCTCAACGTCAGCAATCAACGGCTTGGGCATGGGCTTGGCGGTTACGTTTATTTTGATTTGTAGCAACGCGATAATTTCGCTTTTGCGCAAAGTTATCCCCAACACCGTGCGAATTCCTGCATATGTTATGCTTATCGCGGGCTTTGTAACCGTGGTGAGAATGGTAATGGAAAAATATATTCCTGACCTATATTCCGCGCTCGGCGTATATCTTCCGTTGATAGTCGTCAACTGCATAATTCTCGGACGAGCGGAATCTTTCGCGAGCAAAAACCCCGTGCTTGACTCAACTCTCGACGGCGTTTTCACTGGCTTGGGCTTCACTTGGGCGATTACGCTCATCGGCATTATCCGCGAACTGCTCGGCAAAGGCTCTTTCTTTGGAATCCATTTGTGGGACTTCAAAATTGAGTTTTTCACTTCGTCAGCTGGCGCGTTCTTTGTATTCGGCTTGCTTATCGCAGTTTTCAACGTGATTTTCGACGTCGCTGGCAAACACAAAAAGAAAAAGGAATTTGCGAAACTTTATCCGTCGGCGCTTGTCGCGACAGCGGAAAATGCTCCGCAAGCTTTGACAAAGGAGGACAAATAATATGGGAACATTTATGATGATTATCATTATGGCGGTGTTTGTAAACAACTTTGTCGTAGTCCAATTTCTCGGCATTTGTCCATTTCTCGGCGTCTCAAAAAACACCAACAACGCGTTCGGAATGGGCATGGCGGTTACGCTTGTTATGGCGATAACTTGCCTTATCACCTACCCGATTTACGAATATATCTTGATTCCGCTCCAACTCGAATACCTTGAGATTATCGTGTTTATCTTCGTTATCGCGGCGCTCGTGCAAATGATTGAACGCGCTATCAAAAAGCTTTCGCCTGGTCTCTACAACGCGATGGGCATTTATCTCCCTTTGATAACGACCAACTGCGCCGTGCTTGGCGTGGCGGAACTCGTCATCGACAAAGGTCAAATTATGAGTTTGCTCGGCATTTCGTCAATGAACGTTGGCGTCGCGACACTCTATGGCTTGTTTGCAGGTCTTGGCTTTACGCTTTCTATCGTGCTTATGAGTGGCATAAGACAAAAAGTCGACCACTTGCAAATTCCTACCGCGCTCAAGGGCTTTCCTATCACAATGGTAAGCGCAAGTTTTATGGCGATGGGCTTCTATGTCTTTAACCTTATTGGTTAAAAGGAGGACTTATGATAAATTCAATTTTATGCGCTCCAATTCAGTGGGGAAAAGTCGGAATGGTTCTTGGCATTATCGCAGGGCTCGCGATTTTGTTCGCCGTTCTTATCTTGATTGTTACAAAAATTTGCAATATCAAAGAAGACGAACAAGTCAGCAAAATTCTTGAACATCTCGCCGGCGCAAACTGCGGTGGCTGTGGCTGTTCGGGCTGTTCTGGCTTTGCTCAAAAGCTCGCTTGCGGTCAAGCGTCGCTTGGCGATTGCAAGGTCACTTCCGCCAAAGAAAAGGCTATCATCGCGCAATTGACGGGCTTGCCCGACGACGAAGGCGAACCAACCGTGGCAGTTGTCGCGTGCAATGGCGGTGTCAACGCTGTCGACAAATATGAGTATGTTGGCTATCCTGATTGTGTCAACCAAAATGTCTTGCAAGGGGGCGCAAAACTTTGCTCGACGGCTTGTCTCGGCGACGGAACTTGCGCAAAAGTTTGCCCAATGGGAGCAATCAAAGTCAACGCTGACAAGGTCGCGGAAGTCGACAAGTCACTGTGCACTTCTTGTGGCGCGTGCATCAACAAGTGTCCAAAACTTATCATCGAACGCATTCCTGTCACCGCCCCAGTCTATGTCGCTTGCTCAAGCAAGTGCAAAGGCAAAGACGTGATGAACACTTGCAAAGTTGGCTGTATCGGTTGTGGCATTTGCGCAAAAGTTTGTCCAAATGGCGCAATAACAATGGAAAACAACTTGCCAAAATTCGACTATTCAAAATGCAAAGGTTGTATGCTCTGCTTGGAAAAATGTCCAAGACATATCATCAAAAAGCATTAAGGAGCGTTGCAAATTTTGCAAACTCTAATTGATAAAATATGATTTTTTATTAATATTAAATTTTATTTTCGCTACAATTATTGTAGTTGTAAGAAACAAAAAAGCGGCTGTGAAGTCGCTTTTTCTATATCATATATTTTTTTACTTTGACTTATCCAACGCTTGGGTTGTCGATTTGTCCTTTGCCAACGCCCTGTATTACAAGCTTGTGTGGCACGCACACGATTGAGCCGTTTGAGCGTGTTATTGTTGGAGTGTGGACACATTCTTTCGACGGACTGCAATCGCTGTCCTTGACCCTTACAGCGCGCTTGGCGGTATCAATCTCGATGAGATTAAATTCGCCGTCGATTGTGACCGTAACAAATATTTTGTCGCCATTTCTTTCTTCTTTTATCATATCGCTTGGCGCAAATTGCGACTTGTCGTCCGCAAAATTATATTCGTATATCTTGCTCTCGCCACAAGTTATTTCCACGCCTTGCAATTCGTCAACGTTGCGGGCAAAAATTACACAAAACAAGACGATTATCAACACAACAATCGCGGCGTAAATTATCAAGTCAAACGCTTTGAACGGCTTCGATTTTTTTATTTCGTCAATATGTTTTTGCGCCATTTCATTTTCCTTGCTATCTTTTTTTATTTTGTATGTTGCGATATTTTTTTAACTTTTTTCGGTTTTGCGTGTGGCGTTGAGTTGGTAATTGTTCCTGCTGTTTTCGCGCTGTTTTTCGCGTTTTTTATTATTTTTGCAATCACTATTTCAATTTTATTCTCTTGTCTGTCAACTTATATTCTTTTTGGCTCATATTTGTATGCAATTCCAACGTATCGCCATTATCAATCAAATAGACAACTTTTTTGTCGGCGAGTTTTGCGCCAACAAATTTGTTCGCTTGCTCTTTTGTCATCAAGCAAAGCGCCGTTGTAATCGCGTCGCTTTCTATCGCGCTCCCACAAACCACCGTCGCGGTGCAAATGCCCGTCCTTGTCGGATAGCCAGTCTCGGCGTCAATCATATGACAATAACTTTTGCCGTCAATCGTATAGTATTTTTCGTAATCGCCACTTGTAGAAACGCATACGTTGTTGTCAAAAATATTCAAATACGCGCCGTCTTTGCGCGGGTGATTGATATCAATTGACCAATCGAGTTTGTCGTCACTGAAGTTTGCGATGTTGGGCGATTGATTGACCGCCAAGCTTGACGTCCCGACCGATATATAGCCAAAATTGTAGCTATTTTCTTTTATAATCTCGTTTGCCAGGTCGACAGCGTAGCCTTTGCCAATGCCCCCCAAGTCAATTTGCATATAATATTTTTCGCCATTGACAGTCACACAATCGTCAGGCTTGACAAGAAAATAACAGTGGTCAACTTTCTCAAGCTTAATGTTTTCGAACTTTGTCAATTGCGTAAAGGCAGTTATATAGGCGCTGTCAGGCAATGTTGTGGCAAAGTCAACTCTGTCATAAAGCTTGGTCGGCGTGTAATCAGTCTTGTTGAATCGTGGCGAAAAGCCCCACAAGTCGACAAGCGGAAAAACTGACGGATTGAACTTTTTGTCCGTAAATTCGTACATTTCCATTGCTTTCTCGAAAGCAAAAGCCGTCAATTCGCTCACTTGCAAGCGCTCTCCGCCAGCAAGCTGATTGAATCGAAAAATGTCGCTTCTTTCTTTGTCAACGCTGAGAAAATTGTCGACAACCGCGAGTTTTTCTTTGACTTCTTCCCACGTTTTTTTGGCGCGCTCAACTTCCTGCTCATAAGTAAAGTCGTAGGATAGCAACATCTTTGTCGGTGTGTTAAAATAGTCCGAGCAGTTGAAAACTTTTGCCGTATAATTTGTATAATTTTCGCCGTTTGGCGCAATTTTTTGTTTTTTTGCGCAACCTGTCAAAGACACGCAAATGCACGCTATCAAAAGCGTTGTCAAAACGAGATAATAAAGTTTCTTTTTGAGTTTTGTCATCACAGCAGCGTTCTTCTCAATTCGTCACCGCTCAATGGCGACAATTGCGCGATAGGGACGTCAAGGACAGTCACGCAACCGCAATGTCCGAGCCTATTCATCTTGCAAATTGCCCTTGCGTAAGCCGTCAAAATTGAGCTTGTAAACTCTGGGTTGCTGTCCAACTTTATTTGCAATTCCAACAAATGTTTGTTGTCGGTGAATGTGTCGCCCGTGCGGAAAACCATTCCACCGTGCGGAATTCCGCTGTGATTTTTCTCCATTTCTTCTTTCGATATAAAATGCACCGTCGTGTCATAATCGGCAAAATAGTTGGGCATTGTGACGATTTCTCGCTCAATTTTCGCCTTGTCCGCGCCGTCTTTTACGACGACAAAACACTCCCTTGTATGCTTTTCTCTTGTCGAGAGTTGTGGGTTTTCTCCATTGCGAACGCTCGCGAGCGCCTTTTCGACAGGAATCGTATACTGCCTTGCATCGACCACTCCTTCAATGCGTCTCACCGCGTCAGAATGTCCTTGCGACACGCCCTTGCCCCAGAAAGTGTAAGTGTTGCCGTGTGGCAAAATTGCGCCAAACAACATTCTCGCGATAGAAAAAAGTCCCGGGTCCCAACCAACGGAAATTACGCCAAGTTTGCCACTTTCTTTGCCGACTTTGTCCATATTGCCAAAGTGCTCCGGAATGCGCGCGTGCGTGTCAAAAGAGTCGACAACGTTAAAATTCTTGAGCATTTCTACGCTTTGAATTGGCAAGTCCGTCGCCGAACCGCCACAAACAATCATCACGTCAATTTTGTCTTTGAATTCGTCAATCTTGTCCGCGCTGACAGCAAAACCGTTTTTTGTTTGCACGTTTGCGCGCCTTGTAAACACCGCGACAAGTTGCATATCGCTGTTGTTGCCAACGGCAAGCTCTACGCCCTTGCCAAGATTTCCATATCCCAAAATGCCAATTCTAATTTTGTCCATAAAACTCCTTAATTCTTGCGCGCTCAATTTTTTTGCTAACTCAATAATTTTGTTCCGTTCAATCTTTCGCAAAACTCAATAATTTTTGTTCCGTTCAATCTTCCGCAAAACTCAATAATTTTTGTTCCGTTCAATCTTCCGCGCATTCAACTTGTATTTATTATCGCACAAAATGCGAAAATTTTCAATCATTGAGAAAATGTTTTTCAACTTTTTTTGATTATATAACAATTTTGAACTTTTTTTGTTCTTCTTGAACGCTATCGAAACGCTTTCGGAATGCTTTAGTGGATAAAATATTTGAAAAATAAAAAAATATTTGAATATCGCGACATTTTTTAATGCGTAAAATTGACTTTTTTGTCGTTTTAATGTATAGTATGTATGTATTAAATTTTTACAAGGAGTTTTTTTTATGAAACAAGATATGATAGCAATTATCGACCTTGGAAGCGAGGAGAATTCCGCGCTGGCAAGAAATATCAGAGCTATGGGCGTTTACAGTGAGATTTATCCTCACGACATCACCTTGGCTCAACTCCAACAAATGCCAAATGTCAAAGGCATAATTCTCCACGGCGGAAAAAACAACGTC
>JAVXBP010000004.1:0-36308 GCA_036659935.1 Clostridia bacterium | reverse complement strand
ACTGTAATAATTTCTGCAAAGTATGCTTTTAATGACTATAAAAAGACTGTTTTATTCAAATTTTTATTATAAAAAAGCGAAAATATTCCAAATTTTGCAAAGTTTTTGAAAAAAATTATTAATTTTAATATTTTTATTCTAGACAAAGTCCAATATAATAGAATTCATCATACACATATATTTTTCTTTGATTTTTAATGTTTTTTTGTCATAATTTATCATTTTTTCGTGCTTTTTAAGAGCGAGAGCGAATTCTTCGTCGAATTTTGTACAAAATTCGATTTCGAACTTTTCCACGTCCAAGCCTTGCGACAATCTGAGCGCAAGCATAATTTTTTCTTTCTTTTTATCGTCAATTGTGAGTTTTTCTTCCAACAAATAAGGCAGTCTATTATTGTCCAACGCGTCATAATATTCCGCCTTGTCACCGCTGTTGAAAAACCTTTTGTCTCCTACAAAAGAATGAGCCGAGACGCCCACTCCAAGATAGTTTGCCATTGTCCAATATTTCATATTGTGTTTGCTTTCTTTGTTTGGTCGCGCAAAATTGCTAACTTCGTATCTTGAGTAGCCCTTTTCGCTCAAAAGCTTGTAGGCGATATCATACATATCCGCTGTCTCGTCATCTGTCGGCAAGGTCAATTTGCCTGCGTTAAGCATTTTTTCGAGCTGCGTTCCACTCTCAACGCTGAGACAATAACACGACATATGCCCGACATTGAGCGCGGTCATTTGTGTGACAAATTCAATCACGTCTTGTTGCGTTTGCGTCGGCAAGCCGAGCATACAATCTACGCTTGTGTCGAACTTGCCCACAAGCGCCTTGATCGCAGTCACAACGTCTTGCGAGCTGTGCAACCTGCCAATCGTCCGCAAAAGTTTGTCATTGAGCGTTTGCGCCCCGAGACTTACGCGAGTAATTCCAAGCGCCTTGATATCGTCCAAATGAGCCAAGTCAAGGCTGTTGGGGTTGGCTTCCATAGTAAATTCTTGCAAATTGCAAACAAAATCACGCCTTACTTCCGCAACGAGCGCGCGCAGTTGTCCCAGCGTGAGAATTGACGGAGTGCCTCCGCCGATATAAATTGTATCGACAACAAATTTTCCGTCGAGCTTGTCCGCGACAAGGCGGAGTTCCTTGCAAAGATAGCCAATATATTCGTCAATCTTGCTTGCGCTGCACACGGACGAAACAAAGTCGCAATAAATGCATTTGGACTGACAAAAAGGAATGTGGATATACAAGCCAATATTTTGCGGCTGCATTTCTCCACACTCTCGATTGTTTTGACTATTTGTCGCGTCGAGTTGTCCTTGTGTGGTCGCCCCTACGCGAGCGTTTTTTTCTTCACTTTCCAAATTTTTGCCTTTGTGTGTCTTTTGTCAACAATATTTTATTTGTCGAATTTCATAATCGTCATAAACGCTTCGCTTGGCACTTCTACGCTTCCGACTTGGCGCATACGCTTTTTGCCTTCTTTTTGTTTTTCCAACAACTTCTTTTTGCGAGTAATATCGCCGCCATAACACTTTGCAAGGACGTCTTTGCGCATAGCTTTGACCGTCTCTCGCGCGATAACTTTGCCACCGATTGACGCTTGAATTGGCACTTCGAACATTTGACGAGGAATAACGTCTTTGAGTTTTTCCGCAATCATTCTTCCACGGCTGTACGCGTTGTCTTTGTGCACAATCAGGCTGAGCGCGTCGCACACCTCTGCGTTGAGCATAATGTCCAACTTTACAAGGTCGGACTGCTTGTAGCCGATTATCTCATAGTCAAGGCTTGCATAGCCGTGCGTGCGAGATTTCAGAGTGTCGAAAAAGTCATAAATAATTTCGTTCAGGGGCATTTCGTACTCTATCCTCACTCTCGTCGGGTCAAGATAAGTCATATCAATAAATGTCCCGCGCTTGTTCTGGCAGAGTTCCATTATCGTGCCGACATGCTCTGGCGGAGTGTAAACAAACGCCTTGACAACTGGTTCTTGCATCTCGGCTATTTCACCTTGCTTTGGCAAGTTGGACGGATTGGAAACGATGACCATGTCGCCGTTTGTCTTGATAACTTGATAAGAAACGCTCGGCGCGGTCGTCACCAAGTCAAGGTCAAATTCTCTCTCCAACCTTTCTTCGATGATTTCCATATGCAACAGTCCGAGAAAGCCGCAACGAAAGCCAAAGCCCAACGCTTGCGAAACTTCCGGCTCATATACGAGCGACGCGTCATTCAATTTCAACTTTTCGAGCGCGTCTTTGAGATCGTTATATCTCGCCCCGTCGGCTGGATAAACGCCCGAGAACACCATTGGCGAAACTTCTTTGTAGCCTGCGAGTGGCTTGGTCGTTTTGTCCGAACTCGACATAATCGTATCGCCAACTTTTGTGTCGGCAACGTTTTTGATGCTGGCGCACAAATAGCCAACTTCGCCTGCCGAAAGTGACGCTTGCGCAATCATTTTTGGCCCAAAAATGCCAACTTCCGTGACGTCAAATTCCTTGCCTGTGCGGAACATTTTTATTTTGTCCCCGACCTTGACTTCCCCGTCAAAAACTCTTATAACCGATATCGCCCCTTTGTAACTGTCATAAACAGAGTCAAATATCAACGCTTTGAGCGGTTTGTCACTGTCGCCGTTTGGCGGTGGCAACAAGTCAATGATTTGGTCCATAAGTTTGTCAATGCCAATGCCTTCTTTTGCCGAGACAAGCGGAGCGTTGGTCGCATCAAGCCCAATAATTTCTTCAATCTCTTTTTTCGCTTCGTCAGGACGCGCCGACGGCAAGTCTATCTTGTTGATAACAGGAATGATTTCCAAGTCGTTGTCCAATGCCAAATATACGTTTGTGAGCGTTTGCGCCTCAATGCCTTGCGACGCGTCAACAATCAAAATTGCCCCCTCGCACGCCTTGAGCGAACGGGAAACTTCGTAAGTAAAGTCTACGTGACCGGGAGTGTCAATCAAGTTGAGCTCATATTCTTCCCCGTTGTGAGTGTACAACATTTTGACGGGGGTGAGCTTGATTGTAATTCCGCGTTCGCGTTCTATATCCATATCGTCCAAAAGCTGTTCCTTGGCGTCGCGCTTCGAAACAGTCTTTGTATATTCCATTATTCGGTCTGCCAGAGTGCTTTTGCCGTGGTCAATATGCGCCACAATGCAAAAATTTCTGATGTGTGATTGGTCTTTTGACATAATTTTCTATCCTAATATGATTTATTTCTTATATTATATAGAATTTTATAGATTTTAGCAACGGAAAAATGTATAATAAATATATAGTATGTCAAAAATATATTTTATTGGCAAAAAACCATAGAAAATTCTTTGCGCGCGTTGTAATTTGTTTGACAATTGTTTGTTGGCTTTTTGAAAATTCTTATTGTAATTCAAAAAATATTGCCAAAAGCGAACTATCAAGCATTGCAAACTTCAAGATTTTCAAAATATATTTTCGCCACAAAATAATTTTGTCATACAAAAAAGATAAGTAGGTGAATTTATGGAAAAACTTTTGCAAAATTTGACACGCAAAGGCTTCAAGCCTTTTTATTTTGAAAACAAGTCGCAAGCTGTGGAAAAAATTCTACAACTCATTCCGATTGGCTCAAGCGTCGGCTTTGGTGGCAGTATGACAGTCAAAGAACTTGAGTTGGACAAACAATTGCACGACAACGGCAGAATCGTTTACAACTCGACTTACACCCCGACCGAACTCAAGTCGCGCCAATATCAACTTGCGCAAACTGCCGACTATTTTGTTTCTTCCACCAACGCGCTGACCAAAGACGGCGACTTTGTCAACATTGACGGCACGGCAAACCGCGTTTCTTCGCTGATATTCGGCGCAAAAACTGTAATTTATGTGCTCGGAGAAAACAAAATTTGTCACGATCTCGACAGCGCCATTTATCGCATAAGAAATTATGTCGCGCCACTCAACGCGCAACGCCTCAATCGCGACACGCCTTGCAAAACAAGCGGACAATGTTGCCTTTGCGACTCGCCTGATTGCATGTGCAACACAACTGTGATATCTCATCACCCAACAAAATATCAAGAAAATGTGTATGTTATAATCATAAGGGGGAGTTATGGATACTGACAAAAATTTGGCTTGGCTGACTGCCACGCGCATAGCTCATCGCGGTTTGCACGACAATATCGTCGCGCCAGAAAACTCAATGTTGGCGTTCAAAAAGGCCGTCGACGCAGGCTATGGCATTGAGTTCGACGTCTATCTCACCAACGACGGAAAAGTCATCGTTCATCACGACCCGACCTTGCAACGCACTGTCGGTCAAAAAATAAAAGCCGTCGATATCGACACTGACCATTTGGAAAATTACAAATTGATGAACACAAACGAAAGCATACCGCTTCTGACTGATATGCTCGCGCTTGTCGACGGCAAAGTCAACCTTGTAATAGAAATCAAAACCACGCGCTTTGTCAACCAAACTTGCGAGGCTTTGTGGCAAATTCTCAAGGACTATCGAGGCAATTTTTGCGTGGAATCATTCAACACCGACATTGTCAAGTGGTGGCATATCAACCGCCCACAAGTGATTGTCGGGCAACTCTACAGCCCTTATCCGTGGCTGAGAGCTCGCCTTATGGCAATGCGACAATACAAAATTGTTGACTTTTTGGCAGTTTGCATCGAGAACACGCCAAGCCTTTACAACAAAAAATTGCGCGCAAAATATCCGCAACAACCGCATATATGTTGGACGGTTCGCAAGCCAAAACAACAACAGCTTGCCGAACAATATTGCGACAATTACATTTTCGAGACAAACGCAAAAAACCCCGACTATATCGCTCCGCCAACGCCGAACAAATAAAATTGGAAAAAATGCCCAGTATAACCTAGCCCCAAAAACACAACCTAACATTGGGGAGGTGAGTGTATGAAAGTAAGTATGCTTGTCGGCTTTGGACTTGGTATGGCTGCGACAGTCGTCGCGACCACCACAATCAAAAAGTCCACAAAAAGAAAGACGAAAGAAATTATCAAAGACAAAATAATGCAAATGTTGGACTGACAAGCCCACAAAACACAAGAAATTATTAAATCAAGATAATGCTATGTTGGACTGATAAAGCCCACAAAACAAAAAAAATTATCAAATCAAGATAATGCTATGTTGGACTGATAAGCCCACAAAACAAAAAGACAGCGCAAAACGCTGTCTTTTGTAATTTTGTTTGTTCTTGTTCCACAAATTGGAACTCTTCACTTCTTTGGCGCAACTATATCCGCCCTGCTGACTTACTTATTAGCTTTGCAATATAACTTATATAGCAAAATATTCGCTCGAGCGACAATTATTCGGCTTTGCGCTCAAAGACAATAAGCCTGTTTGTATTGCCTTCCAATATCAAAAAAAGTTTGTCATTGCCACTTGTAAGCAACTTGCATTTGTAATTTTGCCATGTTGGTTGGAAATCAATATCCATTTTGTAAACGTCTTTGTGGAAAGCTTGACGAAAATCTTGTTTAAACTCTTCGTTGCCACTCACAAAGTCGGCAAAAAATTCATTTCTTATATCTTTGCATTTTACCACTGTATATCTGTCGTCTGACACTGTAGTATTACTTTTTTCGCCGTGATACAAGACTTTGATATCGTCTGGAATATCAATTGCCCAAGCGCTTTCGTAAGCGGTGATTGGAGCGTCTGGCTCGAATAAAATCGACTGAACTATTGCAAAAATAGCAAAACCCACGATACAAATCGCCAACACAACAAGAACAGCTATACCTATCTTTTTGTTTGTTTTCACAACAACACCTCACAAAATAATTCGAAAAATATTTATATTTTCCGCCTTTTAACATTCCAAAATGTTACAAAATGATTACATTTCGCTTTCGAAAATTATTATTCTCTTTTCGTTTGGCTCATAAATCAAAAACATTTTTTCTTGTTTGTCCGTTATTTGTTTGCATTTGTAATTTTGCCACGTTGGCTTGAATTTTTCTCGCGGAATTGTGTCATAGACCTTTTCGTCAAATCTTTCGACATAAGCGTCGCAAAACGCTTGATTGCCGTCTTCCAACGCTGACACAAAAGGTTCTTGCAGCTCGCCACAATCAAAAACATAATATCTGTCACCTTTGCTGTCCCACGAAACGTTGAGCGCGACAACTTCTGTCGGGCGCATATTTTCTGGCAAATCAATCAACCAATAATCTTCTATCACGCGAGTATAATCGCGCAATGGCTTGAAGTGTTGATAGAGTGACCAACCTATGACTGCCAACATTACAATCACCAATATTGTTGATACAATTATTACAATCTTTTTATTTTTTGTCATAACCTACCACCTATCTAATCATTATATTTATATGTTAAGCTTGTATTTTTGTGATGTCAATATATTTTATAAAAATTTTTATTTTTTGTTCTTGTCGCGAAAGTCGTCAATCGCCTTTTTGATAGCTTCTTCCGCAAGAACCGAACAATGAATTTTTTGCGGTGGCAAGCCTTCGAGAGTCTCAACAACAGTCTTGTTGGTGAGCTGATAAGCCTCGTCGAGCGTCATGCCCTTGACCATTTCTGTGGCGGTTGTGCTTGTCGCGATAGCCGCCGCGCAACCAAACGTGCGGAATTTTGCGTCTTCTATTTTGTTGTCTTTGATACGCAAACTAATTTCCATTATATCCCCACAAACCGCATTGCCGACCTTGCCGACGCCGTCAGGGTTTTCGATAAAGCCCACGTTTTTTGGGTGAGCGAACGCTTCCATTACTTTCTCGTTATACATAATATTGTTCTCCTTTTTGTTCCAAAAACAGTGGCGATATCTCTCTCAATCTGTCAACTGTCTCTATCAATTTTTCTATGACGTAATTTGTTTGTTCCATTGTGTTGGACTTGCCAAAACTAAATCTTATCGAGCCGTGCGCCATCTCAATTGGCACTCCGACCGACAGCAAGACATATGACGGCTCAAGTGAGCCCGACGAGCAAGCCGAACCGCTCGAAACCGCTATCCCAGCCATATCGAGCAACATCAAAATTGACTCCCCTTCGATAAATTCGAAGCTAAAATTCGCATTGGACGCAAGCCTTTTTGCGCTGTCTTTTGGACCGTTGTATCTTATATATTTTATTTTTGCTTGTGTTTGCTCGACAAAATAATCTCGCAATTGTTGAATGTGCGCGTTGTTTTTTTCCATATCCGCGACAGCGAGTTCAATCGCTTTGCCAAGCCCGACAATGCCCGTCGTGTTGAGCGTGCTAGCGCGCATATTACGCTCTTGCTCGCCACCGTCGACAAATCGTCCAATCTTGACGCCATTCTTCTTATAGAGAGCTCCTACGCCCTTTGGCGCATAGAATTTGTGACCGCTCAGCGACAGCATATCAATATTCATCGCCTTGACGTCAATCGCAATGTTGCCGACCGCTTGCACTGCGTCAGTGTGGAAAATCACCTTGTGCTTTTTTGCAATCTCGCCAATCTCGCCAATCGGTTCGATTGTGCCAATCTCGTTGTTGGCGGACATAATCGTGATAAGAATCGTCTTGTCAGTAATTGCGTTTTCCAAGTCAACAAGGCTGATAAGCCCGTCGCTGTCAACTGGCAAATATGTCACTTCGAAACCTTGCTTTTCCAACTTTTTGCAAGTTTGAATTATCGCCGGGTGCTCGATGCAAGAGGTGATGATGTGATTGCCTTTGTCTTTTTTCGCTTCCGCGATGCCTTTTATCGCCCAGTTGTCACTCTCTGTGCCACCAGCGGTAAAATATATCTCATTTGGCTCGGCGTTGAGCGCTTTCGCGACTTGCTCGCGCGCCTTGTCAATGGCTTTCAATGCTTCCCTGCCAAAAAAATGTTGGGACGAACCGTTGCCATATTCTTCGCAAAAATAAGGCATCATCGCGTCCAAAACTTTCTGGTCGGTATATGTTGTAGCAGAATGGTCAAGATAAACTCGCATATTATTTCTCCACAATGCTCCCCAGACTCATAGTGTCCAGAAAGCTGTTTATTTCTTTGTATAATTTTTTCCAAACGTCATAGGTTGAACAATTGCATTGATTGGAACAGCCCCCTTGCAAACAATCTACTATCACAAGTCCGTCCTCCAACACGCGCAAAATTTCGCCAATGCTGATATCATAAGGGTTTTTTGCAAGAACATATCCACCGCTTGCGCCACGCGTCGCATCAACCAGAGTCGACTTGCGCAACACTCCAAGCAATTGTTCGAGATATTTTTCGCTTATGTCCAAGTCCGCCGCCATTGTCGGCAATGACTTTGTGCCAATCTCATAATTGTTTGCGAGATAACACATAGCCTTGAGTCCATAGCGAGCCTTTGATGATAATTTCATTCAATCTCCTACTAATTTACTAGGCTTTATTTTACTATTATTTTTCGCGTTTGTCAATATTTTATGCTATGTTTTTCAAATTATTTTTTCTGTTGGCGACGAGAAAAGCCCCACTCCAAAAAAAGCAAGCTTTTGCAATCTTGCGTATGCGTTTCCAGTGGCATTTTTGCAACAACGACGCGAAAAGCCCACTCCCAAAAAGGAAGTAGGCTTTTGTTGAATTTTGCGTAAAAGTTTCTAGCTTATTTGTCGAACTTGATTGTCTCAAGAATGACTTTCAGCTCTTGCATTTCTTCTTTGCTGAGAGTAACACCCTTGCCCATTTTTTCGCCGTCAGGAGACCATTCGCGAATGTCGTATTTTGGTTCTTTATCATTCCAACTGATAAGTTTGATTTCCTTTCTCCAGCCTTTGCTTGACTCAGAAAGACAGCCATAAGTTTCCACTACATCATATTTGAATTCTGCCATAATTTACTCCTCCGAAGTATTCTTAAAACTATAATAACATATTATATATACAAATACAATACTTTTATTAAAATTTTTTAATTTTATTTGTTTATATCCGTTTTTTATTAGTTTATGACTTGTTTTTGCTTGTTCGAACTTGCTTTTTATTCTTTTATAAGTTTTTTTCTTTCATAAACTTTTAATTTGCGCAAGTTTTTTTACTTTTTTGTGTTATTATTTTGTTTTGCAAACTTTTCGTTTGCATAGGTTTTTGTTCCTATACAAACTTTTTGCTTGCGTAATCTTTTATTTGTTTGTGTCAGCTTTTGGCTTTTCTTTCGCCGGGAAAACTGGCAAAACTCTAAAGACATAATTTATTGGCGAGCCAGACGTATATCTATATTCTTCTCTTGTGTCAGGTCCGCAACTGCTGCTGCCAATTCCACGGACGAACCCGTTGATTTTGACAACTGTTTTGTTCATTTCTTTGAGTTCAATTCTATGTTTTGCTTTCTCGACCGCTTCGTCGTCAAAAGGCAACGCGCTGAAGTTGAAAGCGTTTTGGCTTGCGACAAACGCGAGACCTACGCCATAGCTGTCCACGACTTTTGCCCACCTTGTGTTGGCGCGATTTCCGCTGTCTTGTGGGCGGATATAGTGGTCATACATATCGCTTGTTTCCGTCTCGAAAATGCCGATTGTTGTGTGCTCGGACATATCGCTATAGTTTTCTTTTTCGCCGTTGCCATAATATTGAACAAAGCGACATTCTGGTGGCAACTCAAGTTCCAAGCCATATCTCGGCAAGTCAAAGCCTTTCGCCATTCTCAGCGTCGCGCTGACGTCGATGATGCCGTTGCCATAGACTGTAAAGGAGTTGATTGCGAGCATTTTTTCTTTTTCTTTGACAGTGAGAACAAATTCCGTCGTAACTTCCACTCCGCCGACAATCTTGCGAGAGTCGAACTTCTTGAGTTTGAAAGAATTGTCCGCGAGACCTTGCGCGCGCCACGTCTTGTCGATATACATATAGTTGTCAATCGCAGGACGATATACGCCCGGCATAAAGCCTTTCGCGTTCGCTCCGCCCAACATAAATTGCGCCCCGTTGAGCTTGTAGGTGACGAGTTGACCTGTCGAGTGGTCGAAAATTATTTCTCCGCCGTCAACCATAATCTTGAACAAGCCGTTTTCTTCGAAACAAACGACGTCAGCTTTTTGTTGAATTGGCAAAAGCTTTGGAATGAACTTGCAAAGCGTGATTTGCTCTTTTGCGATAAGCTTGCCTGTCGTCTTGTCAGTGTAAATAAAATTGATAAAACAATCTTTTGCAGTGTCGAGCGCAGGGTGCTTGATAAATATTGATATCTCTGTGCGCGGACGAATAATTTCTTCCACTTTTCCGTTGGAAACAAGTTCGCCATTGGTGATATATTCCCACGCGATGTCAATGTTGGAGCTGTCCGCAAATTGATAATTGTTGGCAAGAATATATTTGTTGTTGGACATATAGCTCGCCTTGATTGGGCGATATGCCGCCTGCATAAGATAAGCGCTGGTCGATGGTTCGCGGTCAGGATAAACGAGACCGTCAACGCAAAAGTTCTTGTCATGGACATATTCTCCGTGTTCTCCGCCATAGGTATATGAGCCGTCGGCGTGCAAAACAGCGTGGTCGCACCACTCCCAAACGCAGCCGCCAAGCATAGACGGCAACTTGTCGAAAAGCTCGACATACAGGTTGAGCGAGCCAGGACCGACGCCCATTGCGTGAGCGTATTCGCACAAGAAAAATGGTTTGTTATAGAACTTTGACGGCAACTTGTTGTCGCAATATTTTTCCAGTTGTTCGGTGGAAGTATACATTGCGGACACAACGTCATAAGCCCAACGCGGAGTGCGACAAACGCCCTCATAGTGTATTGGAATGTTTGTCAACGCCTTGAGTTTTGCATAGCAATAATCTTGATTTTTCCAACCGCCAGACTCATTGCCGAGAGACCACATAACCACGCAAACGTTGTTTTTGTCGCGCTCAAACATTCTTTCGACTCTGTCCCAATAATGCCCCTGCCACTTGCGATTGTTGCTGATTTGGTTTGGACGATTTATTTTTTGACCATAAACGCCGTGCGTTTCGATGTCAGCTTCGTCGACAATATACAAGCCATAATGGTTGGCGATTTTGAGAAAGGTCGGGTCAGGCGGATAGTGTGACGTGCGCACGCAATTGACGTTGAGTTCTTTCATCAACTCGGCGTCGCGGACGAGTTCTTGCCACGTCATTGTGTAGCCGTTTGTAGCCGTGCTGTCGTGGTGGTTTACGCCCTTGAGCTTGAGCGGAACGTTGTTGAGCAAGAAAACATTGCCCTCAATTCTGATTTCTTTGAAGCCTATTTCTTGTCTTACGCACTGCACGATTTTGTTGTTTTTCTTGAGATAAATATACAAGGTGTAGAGGTTTGGAATTTCCGCGCTCCACAATCTTGGATTTTTCACTCCGACAAGAGCGTTTGCTCCGCTTGCCGTCGCGACAAGTTCTTTGCCGTCATAGAGCGAATAGAGCAACTCCGTCCCAGCTTCTGCGTGGAACTTCGTGGCGATGTCAATCACCCAATTGTTGCCTTCGACAACCTTTGTGGTATAAGCGTAATCATATATGTAATTGTCGTCAAAAGACGAGACATAAACGTCGCGGAAAATGCCGTTGTTGCGGAACATATCTTGACATTCCAAATAAGTGCCGTTGCACCATTGATATACAAGCGCGACAATCTCGTTTGGCCCGTCGATAACATAGCTTGTGATATCGAATTCCGCCGTGTTGTGACTGCCTTCGCTATAGCCGATATAGTGTCCGTTGACATAGAGTTGCAACGCGGACGACACGCCAAGGAAAGTCAAAATATGCTTTTTCTGTCTTACCAAACGGAATGTCTTGCGATAAAGCGCGCATTTGTTGAAAATTTTGACTTCTTTCGCGTCAATGTCGAGATGAACGTTTCTGCCAATCGTGCCTTCGTCCGCTGGGACGTTGGGCGGATAACAGTCGAACATATAGCGCGAATTGACATAGAAAGGCTTGTCATAGCCTTGGAATTGCCAACAAGACGGCACTACCGTTTGCTCAAAATTGTAATCAAAAGTATCAATTTGCAGTGGCATATCAGAAATTCTTCCAAAAAACGCAAAGTCCCACTTGCCAGCCAAACAAGTCACAAGACGAGAGTTGTATCTCTCTTCGAGATAGCTGACGTTGTTGCACTCGTCCATTGTGATAAATGGAATAAAATAAGCGCGTGGCGCAAGTTTGTTTTCTTGAAATTTTGGAAAATTGTTGTAGTTGTCATTTTTGAATGTATATAACATAATCTCTCCCCAAATTGTGCGTATATTATAATCTATATTTTATTATAGCATTTTAAAATTAATAATGCAAGACCTTTGCAAGATATTGTTGCGGTGGAATTCCTTTGTTTTGCGTCAAATGAGCATAAACGGAAAAAGTGAGATTACGCCGACTTTTAGCCACTGTTTGGCAATCGGTATGCCCACAATCGACACGACGGATATTATCAAATTGAGAAAACAATAGAGCGTAAGCGCCCACCCAACGACAAAAAACCAAACGATTGAGACAAAAATGTGGTCAGGCACAAACGATATCTCCTTGCCAAAGGGCTTCCACGATATATAGGCGAGACGAAAACATTTGACCGCGAGCGGCGCGCCAAAAACTGACAAAAGAAAAGCTGTGCCTACGACGAGCCACAGCGAAAAAAATACTATACCGCCAAAAAGCTTCCAATAGAAGTTTCCGAGCATTTTCAAGAGTTTTTTGCCAAACCATATCATAACAATAGTATGAGCAAAAAGATATTATTTTTACAAAAATTTTAATTCAATTTTGCAATGACATTTTGTCATTTTAAGCGATATGTTTGCCACTTTGCGCGCAAGTTTTTGCAATGTTTTGCGATTAAACTTCCAGATATTTTTCCAAGATATCCACGCTGTCAAGCACAAATTTTACGCACGGACGCGTTCTGTAGTATGCGTCGTCGCGCAATTGCGGAACATATCCACTCGTGATATTTTTAACATTTTTGAGCAACTCAGCGCAGTTTTCCGTTGTATTTCTCTCACGGAATTGCCCTACCAAATTTTGCACTTCTTTGTAGATTTCCAACTTGTCCGCGGCGATATCGCCATTGCGTTTTTCGTACAAGCCAAGCACCATTCCCATCGCGGAAACAGCCCCGCAAAGATTGCGAGTGCGACCAAAGCCACCGCCAAAAGCGATTGACATATTTGCGAGCGTGTCAGTGTCAACGTCGAGAATATCGTCGAAAGCGAGCAACACAGATTGCGCGCAATTGCGTCCCGATTTAAAAAGCGCGTACGCCTTTTCTTTTCTATCAATTTTTTCCATTGTTTCTCCTTAATTTGTCGAGATAAGCTTGCAATTCTTGCCTTTTTTCTTCTTGCAGTGGCGGAAAGTTTGCCAACGGGTTGGCAATATTCAACTTTGTATATTTCGAAAAGCCCATTGTGTGGAATGCCAAAAGCTCATATTTTTCTACGCTTTTCCAATCTCTTGTGAGCGCAAAATATTTGTCAATCGTCGCCGTGTTGTCATTGATTGCCGGGACGACAACCGTCCGCAACCACATTCTTTTCCCGAGCGAATTGACATAACTTCCGAATGACAAAACCTTGTCAATATCACCTTGAGTGTATCGCAAATAGCTTTCTTTATCCCAAAATTTTATGTCCAAAATTATCAAGTCCGCGCCGTCGATTGCACTTTTGACAGTGTCAGAAAGTTCAATATTTCCGCTTGTGTCGAGCGCGTATTTGATGTTTTTTTCCGCCAAAAGCGGACGAATTTCGTCGATAAATTGCGCTTGCAAAAGTGGTTCGCCACCGCTGAAAGTCACGCCTCCGTTGTCCTTGAAGTATGGCTTGTATCGGGCGATTTTGTCGCAAAGTTGCTCGGCTGTCGCCTCATATTGAGGGTGAGCCGTCCAGGTGTCGGGGTTGTGACAATAGGCGCACCGCAGTGGGCAACCGACAAAAAACACCGCGAATCTTATGCCGTCGCCGTCAAGCGTGGCAAAACTTTCGTATGAGTGAATTTGCGCGAGAGTTGTCATCAAAATTTCTCGTGGAAAGTGCGGGCGATAACTTCTTTCTTTTGTTCTTCGCTCAACTTGTTGAAATTTACCGCATAGCCTGACACACGAATGGTCAAGTTTGGATAAAGTTCTGGGTCATTCATTGCGTCAACGAGCTTTTGACGATTGAGAACATTGACGTTGAGATGATGAGCCTTTTGGACAAAATAGCCGTCCAACATAGTCGTCAAGCGCTCAATTTGCTCGGTTTTTGTCTTGCCAAGAACGGAAGGCGACACTGAGAATGTGTTGGAAATTCCGTCTCTGCAACAGTCATAATTTATTTTTGCAACTGAGTTGAGACTTGCGAGCGCCCCTTGGCAATCTCTGCCGTGCATTGGGTTTGCGCCCGGAGCAAACGGCGCGCCGCTTCTTCTGCCGTCAGGCGTGTTGCCTGTCTTTTTTCCATACATAACGTTGGACGTGATTGTCAAAATTGACAGAGTATGCACTGCGTTGCGATAAGTCTTGTGCTTGCAAAGTTCTTGATAGAAATACTCTGTTACCCACTTTGCGATATCGTCTACGCGGTCGTCGTCATTGCCAAATTTTGGGAATTCGCCCTCGGTTTGGAAGTCCGTTATTATGCCACGCGCGTCTTTGATAGCGGTGACTTTCGCATACTTTATTGCGCTCAAGCTGTCAACAAGCACGCTGAGACCGCTTATGCCAAACGCCATAAGTCTCTCGACATCTGTGTCGTGCAACGCCATCATAAACCTTTCGTAAGCGTATTTGTCGTGCATATAGTGAATGATATTGAGTGTGTTGACATACAATCTCGCCATCCACGCGCAATAAGTCTTGTAAGCTGACAAAACCTTGTCATAATCAAGAACGCCCTCGTCGAAAACTTCTCCTGCAGGGGCGATTTGTTCGCCATATATCTCGTCTTTGCCACCATTGAGCGCCATCAAAAGCACTTTTGCAAGGTTGCAACGAGCGCCGAAAAATTGCATTTGTTTGCCAACTTTCATCGCGGAAACGCAGCACGCAATCGCATAATCGTCGCCATAGAGCGGACGCATTACGTCGTCGTTCTCATATTGAATTGAGTCTGTGTCGATTGAGACTTGCGCGCAAAAGTCTTTGAAGCCTTGTGGCATATTTTGCGACCAAAGAATTGTTATATTTGGCTCGGCGGAACAGCCCAAGTTGTAGAGAGTGTTGAGCATGCGGAAGCTTGTTTTTGTGACAAGTGTCCTGCCGTCAACGCCCACGCCGCCCTCGGACGAAGTGACCCACGTCGGGTCGCCCGCGAACAATTCGTTATATTCTGGCGTGCGCAAATGCCTTACCAATCTCAACTTGATGACCAAATCGTCGACAAGTTCTTGCGCGCTTTCTTCTGTCAAAACGCCTTCTTTGATGTCGCGTTGGATATAGCAATCGAGAAAAGTTGTAATTCTTCCAATGCTGTTTGCCGCGCCGTTTTGTTCCTTGACTGCCGCGAGATAAGCAAAATATAAGAATTGAATCGCTTGTCTTGCGTTTGTCGCAGGCTTGGAAACGTCAACGCCATAGCTCAACGTCATTTTTTTGAATTGCTCCATAAATTCCAGCTGCTTCGCGACGTCCTCGGTCAATTGAATGTTGTCGCTTGTCATATCGTTTGCAAAAAGAGCCTGCTTGTCCTGCTTTTTTTGTTCAATCAAAAAGTCCATTCCATAGAGCGCCACTCTGCGATAATCACCAATGATTCTTCCCCTTGCGTAAGCGTCAGGCAAACCAGTGATGATGCCAACATGTCTCGCCTTGCGCATCTCGTCCGTATACGCGCGGAAAACTCCGTCATTGTGTGTTGTGCGGAATCTGAAAGCTTTCGCAATCTCGTCTGACATCTTGTAGCCGTAAGCTTCGCAAGCTTGCTCGCCCATACGCTTGCCAGCGAAAGGGTTGACAGCGCGCTTCAACGGCGCGTCAGTTTGCAAACCGAAAATCAACTCGTTGTCCTTGTCGATATAACCAGGCTCATAGGACAAAAGGGAAGAAACGTGCTCAGTATCAATATCCAAAACTCCGCCCTTTCTGTTTTCTTCTCTCAACAAGTCCATAACTTTGTCATTGAGCTTGTGTGTCCTTGCTGTCGGGCCTGACAAAAACTCCGCGCCATTGTCATAAGGCGTATAGTTTTTCTGTATAAAATCTCTTGTGTCAATGGTATCACACCATTTTCCTTTGTTGAAACTTCTCCACGCTTCCATTTCTTTCTCCTTTTGATATCCACAACATATTGTGGTCGGCTGTTTGCGCCAACATAACATATTGTGGTTGCTTGTTAATACAATCATATCATATTGTTTATTTTTTTTCAAGCGGTTGATATAAAGTTTTTTAATTTATTTTTTATCAATGTCCTTTCGACATTTTGTCGCGAGTTGTCAAACTTGTTAACGCGAGCTGGCAAACTTATTGTCGCTATTTGTCAACTTAATTATTATATATCTATACGGCGCATTTATCCACTCTTTTGGACTTATTTGTTTTTTTATTTGCAAAAAATTTACTTCATAACAAAACTTTCCGCTCGCAAAAATTGTTGAAAAAATATGTAAAAATTACAAAATATAATTATCATTGCAAAAAAGCTCGACAGCGAATAAATTTTACAAAAAAACGCAAAAAAAAGAAAGACGCATTATCTACGTCTTTCTGTCATATCATGTGGGACAAAAGCAATTACTTTGCGCGCACGCTAACTTGCTTTTTATCTTTACCCAAACGCTCAAAGTGAACAAAACCATCTATCAAAGCATACAATGTGTCATCGCTACCGATGCCAACATTATCTCCATAATGGAATTTTGTACCTCTTTGTCTTACCAAAATGTTGCCTGCCAAAACTGGTTGACCGTCTGCTTTCTTTGGTCCAAGTCTCTTGGACGCAGAATCTCTACCGTTTCGTGAGCTTCCAACACCTTTTTTGTGAGCGAATAATTGTATATTAATAAACATATTATTTTACCTCCAATTCTACAAAATCTGAAAAGCCCTCGTGCAAATCTTCAATTCCGAGAAGCATAGTCTCGAGAATCATATCGCAGTCGCGCCTTGTTTGTTTGTCCAAATTTTTGTCAAGAATTGCTCTCAAATAGCCTTTCTGGTCGTCTCTGACCAAATTGACATTTGTACCGACCACTTGCAGCAGCCCAAGGATAGCAGTTTGCACAATCGACGACAACGCCGAGCAAACTATATCTTCGCCTTCTACACCATAGCCACAATGTCCGTCGCATTCAATTTGAACAATGCTGTTGTTGTGCTTTGTAACAAAAACTTTTGTCATTAGGCAATAATTTCTGTAATTTTGATAACTGTAAACGGTTGTCTGTGTCCTTGGCGTTTGCGTTCGTTCTTCTTGGACTTATATTTATAAACAACAATTTTCTTTGCTTTGTCTTGTCCGAGAACTTGCGCTTTGACAACAGCTTTGCTCGCTGCGTCGCCACATATCACATTTCCGTCATCATTGAGCATAAGCACACTCAAGTCAACAATTGAATCAACAGCCTCGTCGAGTTTCTCAACTCTAACTGTCTCGCCAACTGCTACTTTGTATTGCTTGCCACCCGTCATAATGATTGCATACATAATAGTAAATACCTCCTCTCTCCAGTCTCGCTGATACAGGTGGTCAAATGACACTTTTAACCTTTCTCATGCGGCTCATTTGCTATTTTAACACAAATGAATATTTATGTCAAACAATTTGTTTAACAATAATATCAAAAATTATAGTTTTTTGCTTTCGCAACAATGATATTTTATAGAAAAATAATTGTTTTGTCAACCATTTTGCAAGGCTTTGTTTCCAAACTCACAATTGTTTCTAATATAGCATTTTTGCGCTGTTTGGCAAGTCCAACACTGCCCCCTTGAGCGTCTTGACGTCAAAGTGTTCAATGTGCATATTGTCGTCCGCGACAACATAGATTCGCTTGTCTCGCCACTCACAATCGCACTCTTTGCTGAGCAATTGCGCCGTGAAAAGCTTGTTGAAAACGCTCGTCGCGACCGTCAACAAAACAGCGTCGTTGCCATTGCACGCGAGCAGTTCGCCAAGATGCGTTTTTATTTTTCCGATGACGTGCTCGTCGCTCCAAACATAGCCGTCCCCCTTGCAATATGGACAATCTTGCAACATAACACTTTCTATCATTCCGCGTTTTTTCTTGCGCGTAAGCTCAACCAAGCCGAATGACGTCATCTCGCCAAGCGACGTTCTTGTCCTGTCTTTTGCGAGCTCGTCTCTCAACTCTTGCAACACGCCGTCAACGTGCGTTTGGTCGTTCATATCAATAAAGTCAATTATCACAATTCCGCCGATATTGCGCAATCTCAACTGGCGCGCAATCTCTTTCGCGGCGATTTTGTTTGTGCCAAAAACAGTGTCCTCAAGGTTTTTTTCGCCGACATATTTGCCTGTGTTGACGTCAATGACCGTCAAAGCCTCCGTTCTGTCAATGATAAGATATGCCCCGTTGGACAAGTCAACTCTGCGTTTCAACAGTCCGTCGATTTGTTTGTCGAGCTTATATTTGACAAAAAGCAATTGTTCTTCGTCATAGAGATTGAAAAGTTGTGGGTTGTTGGCGTGCAAGGTCGCAAACGCGACAAGGAACTCTCCGAACAATTTTTTGTCATTTATTACAACCTTGTCAACGTCCGGTCTCAACATATCTCGCACGGCTCTTATGGCAAGGTCCTCGTCCTTATAGACAAGCGAGCAAGACTTTTTTCTGAGATAATCATATTTTATCGCGTTCCACTTTTCGCAAAGTTCGGCGATTTCTTGCACAATTTCTTCGTCGTCAGAGAACTCTGATTGCGTGCGCAAAATAAAGCCCAGCCCCTTTGGCTTGTTCGCGGATATCAATTCCGTCAAGTGTTTTCTGCGTTCTTCGTCAACAATTTTGCGAGAAACTCCCACATAATCAATCTGTGGCAACAGCACCAACAGTCGCCCCGGAATGGACAAGTTCATTGTCAATCGCGCGCCTTTCGAGCCAAATTGGTCCTTTATAACTTGGCAAAGCACTTCGTCGCCTTCTTTGAGATTGAGTTTTTTCTCTGTCAAATTGGCGAGTTCTTCGTGGAATTCCAGCGTGTCGCCCGCGTAAAGAAAGCCGTTTCTTTCGAGCCCAATGTTGACAAAAGCCGCCTGCATACCTTGCAGGACATTCATAACTTTGCCCTTGTAGATATTGCCGACAAGCCTTGTAAGGTTTTTTCTTTCCACCCAAAATTCTACGAGTTGTCCGTCTTCGACAATGCAAACTTTGGTGTCGCTTGGTTGAACGTCAATGATGATTTCTTTCATTTGATAAATTCCTCGACGGATATAAGCGAATTGTCACGCATAACAAGTTGTTGCGCGCGGCAAACGTTGTTCAAATGATATTGAGTGCCAAATTTTTCGTTCAAATGATAAATAAAGTTGTCCACTCTGAGATTGACATTGCCTGTGGCAAGGACAAAACGCAATTTGTCGCCGTCACGAGAGATGTCAAATATCATATCTCGAATATCTTTTTCTTCGATTTCGTCTTTCTTTTTGACAGGAATAAGATATTCTTTCGCTTGCAAAATTTCGTTTATATCAAAAATTTTTTCGTTGTTATTGACGGCGACATATTCGCTTGCGACAACATAGTTGGCAAGATTTGGGTTTTTCTCACGATAAACGGCGTATATTCCGCCAAGTTCCGTCGGCATCGCCTTGTTGTAGCTCTCGAGAAAAGCCTCTCCGTCAAGATTGGGGCAATCAATCACAAAATATTCCGCGTCGCTCTGCGCCCCAAGCGGAAGCGGCGTCGTGGTGTAGGTCAACATATGCGGTATATAACCAAGAGAATAAGCGACGTCAATGTTGGCGCGCTTGAGTCCGCGTTGCAAGACTCTGACAATATCCTTGTGCGAAACATAGCTCAAGTTGCCTTTTTTGACATATTTCAAAATTATCATTTTACAAAGCACTCCCCAAGGCGATTTGCTCCGCAACCGTTGCAGCCTTTCATACAATTGTTGGTTGTGACAGGCAAGCGAGAGTTGTGTCTCTCTTGCAACAAATAACTTTTTCTTACGCCGTTGTCAATGATATCCCACGCAAAATTTTCGTCCTCGCCAAACTCGCGAGTGTAGTCGTTGATATCTACTCCGCAATCGGCAAAAGCCTGTGTCCATTTGTCAAAGTCAAAATTTTCGCTCCAACTGTCAAAGCGACAGCCAAGCTCAAAGCCCCTGACAACAACAGGCGCAATGCGTTGGTCGCCACGCGCAAAAGCCGCCTCAATAACGGACGCTTTCGGGTCGTGCCAAGAATATTTTACATTTTTCATACGCAATTTGTCGCGCATATAAGCTTGTTTTTCTTCCATTTCTTGCATTGATATTTGCGCTTCCCACTGGAACGGAGTGACAGGTTTTGGAATGAACACCGCCGTCGAAACAGTGATATTCATCACCTTTGACGTCCCAAATTGAGAGTGCAATTTTTTGACCAAATGCACAATTGACACAATGCCGTCAAGGTCGTCATAAGTCTCTGTCGGCAGTCCCAACATAAAATAAAGTTTGACGTTTCTCACGCCTTTTTCCATGGCGGTTTTGATAGACGAACAAATATTTGCGTCGCTGATATTTTTGTTGATAACGTCGCGCAAGCGTTGTGTGCCTGCCTCTGGCGCGAAAGTCAAACTCGTGCCACGCATTTCTTCATAAACTTCCGCCTCGAAACTGTCAAGTCTCAACGACGGCAACGCAAGCTTGATTTTGCGCTTGTCCGCTTCCGTTTTGATTTGTGATACAAGCTCGCCAAGACAGCTGTAATCGCTTGTGCTCAAGCTCGAAAGGCTCAACTCGTCATAGCCAGTGTTGTCCATAAGCTCGGTCGCATATTTGACCAAAGTCTCGACTTTGCGCTCTCTTATCGGGCGATAGAAAAAACACGCCTGACAAAAACGACAGCCGTTTGCGCAACCGCGGAAAAGCTCTATCGTCGAGCGGTCGTGGATAATCTCACAGTTTGGAACAAGAATTTTTGTCGGGAAATACGCCTTGTCCAAGTCTTGAATGACAGCGCGTTTTGTATGGTTGTTGAGCGCAGGCACAAACACGCCGTCCAATTGAACCGCGGCAGCCAAAAACTCAGCTTTTGTCATATTTTTTTGTTTGCATTCTCTCTGCAACTGAACGAGTTCGCTCAGGTTCTTTTCGCCGTCGCCAATGAGAATCGCATCGAAAAACGGCGCGAACGGCATTGGATTGACAACGCAAGGTCCGCCAGCCACAATCGGCGGAAAGCTCTCGTCTCGGTCTTTGGCGTAGAAAGGAATTTTCGCCAAGTCGAACATATAGATTATGTTGGAAAATTGCAGCTCGAATTGAACGGAAAAACCAATCAAGTCGAATTGTTTTATATCTTTTTTTGTCTCAATCGAAAAGAGTGGCAACTCATTCTTTTTGAGCAATTCCGCCATGTCAAGGTCGGGCGCATAGCATCGCTCACAAACGGTGTTGTCAGTGTCGTTGAGCATATGGTACAAGATTCTTGTGCCAATATTGCTCATTCCTACCTCATATTTGTCAGGAAAGCAAAGACAAATTCTTTCGTCGCAATGCTTGTCCATATCAGGCAAATTGTATTCTCCGCCGACATAGCGCGCGGGTTTTTCCACTTGCAAAAGCAATTCTCTTATTTTGTCAATCATCAGTTTTCCATCACCAATGCAGCCGCGCCAATCAAGCCCGCAGTGTTGCCAAGGCTTGCAGAAATAACGGAAATATGTGGCAAAAAGCCACTTTTTTCGAGATATGTGTTGAGAATTTTCTCCACAGGGCGCATAATTTTGTCACCTTCGTGAGAAATTCCGCCACCGATAATAAACGCTTCTGGGTGCAGCAAGTTTGCAAGGCTGATAAGCCCTTCCGCAATATATTTGAGATAATTCGCGATAACTTTGTCCGCGACTGGGTCGCCTAGTTCCGCCGCGTCAAAAACTGTTTTTCCATTGATTTTGTCTTTTTCGCCAGCAATTTTTGCAAGAATGCTCGTCGGGTTTTGGTCAATCGCGACCTGCGTTTGCTTGATGAGCGCCGTCACTGACGCATATCTTTCCCAACAGCCCTTGTGACCGCAATTGCATTGTTCGCCGTCGAACATCAACAACATATGCCCCGCTTCCGCGCCAGCTCCGCCCACGCCACAGAACAACTTGCCGTCAATAACTATGCCCGAGCCAATGCCCGTGCCAAGAGTGATAAAAACTATATTTTGCAATTCTTTGCCGCTGCCAAATTTTTGCTCGCCGAGACAAGCGCAATTTGCGTCATTGCCAATCACGCACTTCACGCCGAGTTTTTTCTCGATGTCTTGCGCGAGAGCAATCTTGTGCCAACCAATATTTGCGGCGGAAACAACAACGCCATTTTTCGTGTCGGTCACGCCAGGAATTCCTATGCCAATGCCAAGCAAATCTGACACCTGCATATCTGACTTCGCGCAAAGCAAATTCAAATTTTCGAGAATGTCATTTACGACGGCAGAATAACCTCTCTCCGCCCCCGTCTTGAAAAGATTGCTGACCAAAACTTTACCATTTTTGTCAACCAATCCCATTTTGATGTTTGTACCACCGATATCAATGCCTGCAAAATACATAATCACTTCTTCCTTTGTTTCATTATAACAAAACTTTACTTCACAATTCTATTATAGCAAACTTTTCTTGCTTTTACAATACCATTTTGAAATTATTAATACAATTTTTCAATTTTTTTAACATTTTGGCGCAACTTCTCACTACAACTTTTCGAATTGTTAACACTTTAACACAAGTTCTTTTTGCTTGTCAAGCGTTTTCGTTTTTTCGAGCGCTTGCGTGACTGTCATTGACAGCTCGCACTGCATGCACATCTCGCCAAGCAACTTTTCGTCGACAACAAAATCGCGCCGAGTGTCGTCGCCAAGCACTACAAAAACAAAGGCTTCTTGACAATTGAGCCGCGACACCATTCGAAAAAGTTGAGTTTCGCGCGTGACAAAAACTTTTTTTTCTGGCACTCCGCAAACATATTGCTTGTTGAAAGGCGCGCTCGCGGTGACGTGTTGGAAAGTGTTTTTTTCCGCGTTGGAAATCCCCCCAGCCACAAGGAACGCCCCGAAAATTCCGAGTGAAATGTTGAACTGATAAAAGACGGAAATCAACGACAAAACAAACAGCCCCACTCCGCCAACAATCGTCGAAATTTTGAGCGCTTTGATAGCTTTCAACTTGTTTTTCGCGGCGGACAAAATTATTCTGCTGCCGTCCAAAGGATAGAAGGGCAAGCAATTTACCAGCCCAAGCCCAAGGTTTGCAAGGCAAAAATCTTCCGTGTAATAATAGCTCGACGGCATCAACCACCACAGCGCGACAAAAACTATCGCAAGGGCAAAATTCCACGCAGGACCTGCCACCGCGATATAGAAGTTGTCCAATCTGTTGTAGCCAATATTGCCCTCAATCACTCCGCCATAAGGCATAATTGTGATAGAATTCAAGAGATAGCCACGCATTTTTGCCACGCGCGCGTGGGCGTATTCGTGCAAAACAATCGCGAGAATATAGCCACAAAACAAATATACTCGCCCGATTATTACAAAATAAAGAGCGAGTATGCAGCACAACGGATTGAGCTTAATTTTCACAGGCCGAGCGCGATTATTCTCGATATCATAATTCCACAGCTGATCGCCACGCAAATTATAGTTTGCAAGACAAAGACGTCAAGAATTCCAACTTTCCACTTTTTCTTGAACTTACGCTCGACATTTTGATTGGGATAATTGTTTGTTTCACTTATTTTGTAATCATCGAATTTCATATTGTTCACCTCTCCAACAAGACTATTACAATATATGAGAGCGCGGTGAGCGATAGAACTTTCAATCGAGAATATTTGGGCTTTTGATATTCGACGCGAGCACTTTGACGACAAAAGCGTAATTGCCGTCTTGGTCGATATTCATATCAATTGTCAAGTCTTCGCTTTCGAACGTGAGATAACAGCCGAGCAACGCCGCCATATCACCGCGCAAAACACGGAAAAACCCTTCGTATGACTTCATTTTGTCTTGCAACAATATTTTTTTTAGTCTTTCGACAGTGTTCAATTTTTCTTTCATTGATTGCTTTCTATATGCTCCTTTCCAGCCACATTTTGAGCTTGCCAATCACTCCGCGAAATCTCGCCGTCACGTCATAGAGCCGTCTGTCTCCGCTGAGAATATTTTCTGCGACCATATCGAAAGAGATGCGAGAAAATGCGGAATTCATTCCAATTTTTCCGAGCTGAGAATAGACTGCGATATTGTCGTCCTCAGGCACAATTCCGACAAGCGGACAGCGCAAAATTTTGCAAATTTCTTCTCCGCTCATCATTTCCCCCTGCAAAATCAAGTCTCCGCGACAACGATTGACGATGACGTTTACGCCATTCAAGTCATAACTCATCAGCATTGAAAGCACCTTGTCAGCGTCTCTGATTGACGAAACGTGTGGCGTAGTTATGATTATCGCTTCGTCAGCGCCACTCACCGCTCGGTGGAAGCCGTCGTCAATTCCAGCCGGGCAATCAATGAGAATAAAGTCAAAATTTGCGTCCAACTTGCCCGTCAATTGTCGAAAGCTTTGCGCGGTCAACGCCGAGTTGTTGTAACCGTGCGCCGACGGCAACAAATACAAATTGCAATTGTTTTCGTCTTGAATGATAGCTTGTTTTATCACGCATTTGCCTTCGATAACGTCCGACATATCATAGACCACTCGGCTTTCCGCGCCAAGCACCACGTCGAGATTGTTGAGACCGATATCAGCGTCAACGAGCAACACGCTTTTGCCACGATTGGCAAGGCAATTGCCAAGACTTGCGGTTATGCTTGTCTTTCCAACGCCACCTTTCCCGGACGTAATAACAATTTTTCGAGCCATAATTCACCCCATATTCATACAATTATTAGGTTTTTCTAGAGAATTTCAACGCCATTTGTTTTTTCAATAATTTTTCTCAGGGTAGTAATATTTCTTAAATATAATAGCATTCCGCAAATGCGATATTATAAATGATTATGTCAGAAAACTCCTAGTTTTGTCGAAAATAAAAAATCGCCACCACATAGGATAGCGATTAAAATTCTTTTTTTTGCGAATTATATCAATTTTTTTACTAGATTATTATCTCAAGCTTTGTCTCCAAAAAACTCCCGTCAATCAAACTTATTTTTTGTCTTTTGCTAGTTACTTTTTTTGAGAATAACAGCTTTTTTTTATTTTTTTGCGAATTATTTGAGAGTGTCGACATTCAGCACGCTCGCAAGTCTTTCTGGGTGGTCGAGATAGAAAAGTCCGCCCTTTGCGACAACGTTGGTTGGGTCGTCCAACAAATGCGTGTCCATCTCAATGACTTGCCCGATATATTCCGCCAGCCCCGGCAAGCACGCGCTTCCGCCACACAGCGATATTCCGTTTGTGTATATTTCTTCCGCAAGCTCGGGCGGAATCTGGAAAGACATATTGTATATTACTTCCACAATTTTTTGCGCGAGTGGCTCGACGGCGTTCTTGATATCCTTGGCATATATTTTGTAAGCGAAAACTCTGTTTGTGCCAATTTCTTGCAAGTCAAGCTCAGTGCAAGTAAGGTCGTTTTCGTACAAACTTCCGACTTGTTTTTTTGTTTTTTCCGCAAGATGATAAGGCAATCTGCACCTCTTTGTGTCAGTCACAAAGTCAACAATCGCTTGATTGAAAACATTTCCGCCGATATTTACCGCGCAACCGACGACAATTCCGTCCTTGCCAACGACAGCGACTTCCGTCTTGCTCTCGCCGATATCGACCACAAATTGCGCGCTTCCGTCGCCAATGCTTGCGCAAACCGCGATAGGAGACTCCAGAATGACGACTTCTGACACGCCAGCCATTGTGAGAACTTTTTCTATTTGATTTTTTTCCGTATTGGTAATGCCACAAGACACGCACGCGATAACTTTTATTTGCGGGCGAAAAATAAATCTGTATGGCACAAGTCTGAGCAACAAGTCTTTGAAAAGCAACATTGCCGCGTATTCGTGCACGACAACGCCCCCCTTGATTGGAGCGATAGTTTGCCTTGCGGAATTGTTGGCTGCATAATTTGCGACAGCCTTTCCGCTCACCACCAACTGCATTTTGTTGCGGCGGCTTTCGAGCAAAACAAGGCTTGGTTCTTTGATAACCACTCCCTTGCCTTTCTGGCTGATAGTGACAAATTTGCTTCCTATATCAATGACAAGTTCTACTTTTTGCATATGTTCTCCATTTGCGAAATATTTTCAACAAGTTTTTCCATCGGCAAACCGACTATATTTGAATAACTTCCTATATATTTTTCTACGACTTCTTCGTCTTGAATTCCATATGCGCCAGCTTTGTCAAGTGGCTTTTTGCGCTCGACATAACTTGCTATTTGAGTGGCGTTCATACGGTTGAATTTTACAAATGACTTTACGAAAAACACTCTTTTTTGTCCGCAATGCCACACGCACACGCCTGTGTAAACGGTGTGCCACTTGCCTTGCAACAACTCAAGAAACTCAATCGCGCGCTCAACATCATAAGGCTTGCCAAATATTGTTTTTTCCAAGACGACAATCGTGTCAGCGCCCACCACAAAGTCATCAGGGAAACGCTCGTTCAAGTTGTTTATTTTCCTTTCCGCAAGCTCGGTTACAATGCGCCACGGCTGACGATATCTGGTATATTCTTCCACATTTTGTGGCATTATCAACACGTCCGCGAACGCCTGCTTGCACAATTCTTCTCGTCTTGGCGACGAAGATGCAAGAATTATTCTTTTGTTTTGTTTTTCCATAATTTATATTCTAGCATACGGCGACAAATTTATCAAGCGATAGCGTAAGCCTAGAATGTTTTTTTGATAGAAATTATGCCCACGTTGCCACCAGAATTGCTCGAATAAAAGGTGAAACTATAACCAAATCTTTGCAAAACTGAGCTATAACTTTTCCACTGTTCTGTGGTCATTCTGACAGAAACGAGATATTCTTTTTGCGTCGTAGGGACGCCAAATTTTTGGTCGATAACACAATCAACAATCTTCTTGAGCTTTTGCTCGTCGGTCACAACACAATCAATGATTTCGCTGTCTTTGTTGACAAAAAACGCGTTCGCCATTGGGTCATATTGCGTGTCTGCGGCATAAGAATTGTATGTCGGACAGCCTTTGTTTTCGACGTGTTGTTCGTCTTTTTCCGCGACGCCAGACGTCACCATAAACCAGTTGTGGCTGAGCGCTTCTTGACTGCCGTTGCTGCCAAAGCGCGCGTTGCCCCACGTGTTGTCACACATATACCAGTTGCCGTCAACAAACATTTTGTTCCACGCGTGAGCAAAATATTGTCCGCCTTGACGAGCCTTTCCGTCCACCTTGTAGCACAAAATTCCTTCTATATTACACATAATTGATATCGCGCCAGCAATGCCATTGCAAACGGCAAGCCCTTGCGCTTTCGCGTTGTTTTGCGTGACAGTGAGCCCCAAGAAAACGCCTTCCGCAAAGAAACAATCATAGCCATAGAACTTGTCATACTCTGGCGACGACGGACTTATACTGCCCATAGAATTGACGGAATTGTGGTCATAAACGATATTGTCCGCCACCCAGTCATAGATAGCGCGAACTTTCTGGAAGTCATTCATACTGTCGTCAACAATCGTTCTGAGAACATTTCTTGCCGAGCGATATACGCTTTCTGCGTTGCTGCCAGTCATTGGGATTGGGCGCAGCCCACGCTCAAGCGCCATATACAACTCAACGCTCGACTTGACTTGCGCCGTTCGCGCAATTTTGTCCACAGCGAAGTTGTTGAAGTCGACCGCTCGTTTGTTGGTCGAATATCTCGTATCATTTCCGCCAAACTCGTGCCAACCATTCGCGACATAGTCGCCCGGCACTGTCGGGAACACCGTCGAATAAATTTTCAAATAAATCTTCACGCATTTTGAGCCGTCGGCATTTTGATATTCTTCCAAATAAATTTCGTTTTTTATCGCTTCGCGCATAGTGTTGAAGCACTTTATAATTTCGTTTTTCAACGCAGGCAATGACGAATAAGAGCTCGGCAAGTCGAACATAACTGTCATTTCTTTCCATTTTGCGTGGGCTACGTCTTGGCTTTCGTCCATTTCGTCATAGCGCAGAACAAAATATTCGCACAATGTGTTCAAGTCGTCAAGCGACGATATGTATCTATTATATTTTTCGCCGAAAAGCTCAAAGCCCTTGTTCTTCTTGTCAAGATATTGCTTTTGAGTGTCCGTTGGCAATTTTACAGCGAGCGTTTGGCTCACGCTGCTCGTTGTTTTTTCTCGCCCAATAACTTGCATTTGAGTGTTGTTGTATATCGACAAACCAGCCAAATTGAATGACTTATCGCCAAACTTTTCGGGATATTTTTCGCTTGTATATTCCGCCCCGTCAATGATAACTTTGTAAGACGTAAAATGCTTTTTTGTTTGCCATCTCAAATATTGATTTGGATAATCGCTGTCAAAGTCGAAAACAAGCGAGCTCGGCGGAAAGTTGGAGCTTACAAAAAGTTTCGCCTCGGCAATGCCATTGCGCGCAAAAACTTGCAAGCGATGTTCTCCGCCTTGCAAAATGTCCAACACTTCGTTTCTTTTGACGGTGACAATGTTGCCACTTGCAGAAAATGCCAACCAGCCTTTGTCGACCTTTTCTCCGTCAATCGCGACAGAAAAAATGTCCGACGACGAGCTGTAATTCGCGCAAAATTTGAAGTCGCTCGCGCCTTCCATATAGGTGATAGAATTGCCGTCATTCGGCGTAATTACAAGTGGAGCTTGACTTACAATCGAGATATAAGTCTTGAATTTTTCCCCCGTCGCGCAAGTGGCTTGTATCAAAAGTTTTGCGCCAACGTTGAAAGTTTTGAAATAATTTGCATTGATATCAATCACACAATTTGTCTGGTCAATTGTGATATAGCCCCTTGGATAATCGAGTTCTATGTTTGTTATCGCCAATTCTTGAGCGTATCTCAACTGCAAATTGACGTTGCTGCCCGCGACATAATTGATATGATAGCCGTCAATAAGTCGCTGCATATCGGCGTTGTTTTTTGTCGCGATTGTTGGCGCGTCAGGCGCGTCCACCACAAGTTTCGCCACTTCGCTGTTGACAAATTCGCCATAACTTTGCGCCGTCACTTCCACCGCGAGCTTGCCAACAAAACTTTCCAAAGAATAAGAATTCCTTTCCAAAATGTCCGTCAAAATGACAGTCGAGTTGAAGTTTGCATCTGCGTGCACAACAATTTTGTAGTTGGAAACATTGCTCACAGCTTGCCAAGAAAGCATTTTTGTGGTCGCGTCGAATTGCAAAATTGGAGTGTCAAGCTGCTTTTTTGTCGGGTCAGGCGGTGTCACTGGCGTTTGCTCAATCTCAACGACAATGAGCGCGGTTTTGCTGCTGACAAACTCGCCATAACCTTGCGCGGTCACTTCCACCGCGAACCTGCCAATATACGCCGTCAGCGAATATGTTGTTTTTGTCAAGACTTCCGAACGCAAAACGTCAGAGTCCAAATTCTCGCCCGAATGAATGAGAATTTTGTAGTTGGACGCGTTGTCGACAGCTTGCCAAGAAAGTTCCTTGCTTTTTTTGTTGAAAGTCAATGTCGGAGTGGAAAGTTGAATTTTTGTCGGGTCGACCTTTTTGACGTCGACGACAATTGCTGATTTCGCGCTTGAAGAAAAAGAGCCACCGCCCACCGCAAAAACTTCTACGGCATATTTGCCGACGTTGTCGGAGAGCGAATGGCTTGTTTTGCCAGTAACATAGGACACCTTCACATCAGAATTTGTGTCGTCGTTTGTGTGCAAAAGAATTTTGTAACTTTTTGCGTTTGGAACTTCTTGCCATGACAACAAATTTGTTTGTTCGTCAAAGCTCAAAACAGGGGCGGAAAGTTGACTTTCGAATTGAACGCACGCCACAAAAAGGCTCGTCATCAAAATGACCAGCGCAACAAAAGCTATGAGATATTTGCGGCTTGCGATTTTGTTCAATTGCATTTCCCCTTATATATATTATATTATCACATATAATTTCAAAACGCAATAGCTTATATTTTTTTATTAATTTTTTTACAATTTGTTTCGGAGTTTCAGCCAACAATAATTTTTTCAATATCGACTTATTTTCGTGTTCTTGCCGACAATAATTTTATCAATATCGACTTGCTTTTGTGTTCTTGCCAGCATTAATTATATCAATATCGACTTGCTTTTGTGTTCTAGCCAACAATAATTTTATCAATATCGACTTATTTTTGTGTTCTTGCCAGCATTAATTATATCAATATCGACTTGCTTTCTAGTCGCCGTTGTCAGTGTCAATATCAGATTTGCTTTCTTCGGCGTTCTTTTGCTTTTCTTCTTCTCTTGGAGTTTCTTCTTGCGCCAACCCAAAAACTTCTTGTCCCATTTCGTCACTGAGTTCGTCAGCTTGGGCAATGGTAATTTCTTCGTGATTGAGATGCGCTTGTTCTTGCACGACGGTGTCGAGCGAGCCAAGTTTGTCGCTTGCAAGCAACTCATTTGGATATTTTTTGAACATCATTTTGAGAATTATCGGCACCAAAACCGATGACGTGATAATAAGCAAAATTATCGCAGGAAAATATTGTTCTTGTATCAAGCCGACTTTTTGCCCCGTTTGCGCGACAATCAAGCATACTTCTCCCCTGACCATCATTCCGACGCCCACCTTGACGCATTGATTTGGCTTGTATTTGCAGATTGCCGAGCCAATGCCGCAACCAATAAATTTCGACAACAAACCGACCACGACAAATGCCACGCTAAAGCCTACAAGAACCCAGCTAAAGTTGTTGACAAGTTGGTCGAAAGGCATTCCTATGCCTATGTTTGCAAAGAAAATAGGCGAGAAAAGCATATAGGCGCTCATGTCAATTCTTCTGCTGACATAGCTTGTTTCTTGCATATTTGACAGCGTCATACCTGCCAAGAACGAACCTGTTATTGCCGCGACGCCGAACAAATCTTCCGCGCCCCAGGCAAACAAAAAGCAAATGATAAGTCCAAAAATTGACAGCCTTCTTGTGTGTGGAAATTTGCGCGCGAGGAATTTGAAGCCATAGTGCAGAATCATTCCTACGCCAACGCCAACGACAAAGAAAAGCAAAACGTTGAGCAAAACTGTCACGCCAGCCATCGCCGCAAAGTCGCCGCCGCACAAGGTGATGAGCTTTGCGCCCCAAGTTGTAGCCTTTGCGTCCGCGGTAAAGAACGCGAGAATTACTACGCCAATGATATCGTCAAGAATGGCGGCTGTAACAATCGACGCGCCAACTTTGCCGTGCAACACGCCAAGTTCTTTGAGCGTCGCGACAGTAATTCCTACTGAAGTTGCGGTCAAGATTACGCCAAAAAACCATCTTTCTTTTGCAGGTATTCCTGGAATTATCCACGACACGCCAAAGCCAAACACCAACGGAACAATAACGCCAAGTGACGTTATCAAAATTGACGCGACTCCGTTCTTTTTGATTTCTTTGAAGTTCGTTTCCATTCCAGCTGAAAACATAATAAGGTTTACGCCAATCGCCGCAAAAATTGCGAGCGACTCTGTCTCTTTGACCATTCCTGTCACGCCGAGCAAAATGCCCGCCAACAACGAACCCAAAACTTGTGGCAAGCCCAATGACTTCATTACAATGCCAAGTAGTTTTGTAAAAAACAAAATTAATGCTAAATCGAGGAAAAATTTGTAGTCCATATGAAACTCCTTTCTCTTTCTTTTGACAGCGCCAAAGCGGAGTCAGAGTTTTTCTATTCATTCGCCACCCAAACAAAACTTTTTCGCTTTGCTCGACCAAAAAATAATAGGCAGTTAATACAAGAAAAATAATTACAAAAGTGACAAAACACTCTTGCACGAACGATTATATTCCCAAAACAAAAATATGTCAAGAAATACAGTCAAATTTTGATAAGTAAAACAAAAAAACAAATTTTACAACCCAAAACATACAAATAGTATGCAAATTGCAAAACTTTAACTTTTATTTGCGTTGATTACACGCGCCACTTTCGCCAAGTTTACGCTTCTTTTTGACTCGAATATCGGCGATAATACAAATCGTCAACGCGACCAAAAGCACAACTGGAATAATTATCAAATACCACAAATTGTAGAAGTTTTTGTCGACGTTTTGTTCTTCGTTTTCGATAACGGTGATATAGTCAACATTGATAATATCCACGCTTCCGTGCGGGACAAGCTTGATTGTATGCAAGCCTTCTTTTTCAAAATTATACTCCAAGACAAGCTGTTCACTCTTGACATCAACGTCGGCAAAACTTATTGTGCCGTTGTTTTTGTCGTCAATATAAACGTCTGCAATGCCATATTGCGGAGCTTTGAGCGCGTACATTACAAACGAACTGCCATAGAAAGAAAATATCATCGCGCAGTTTTTGTCAACGTTTTCGGTCACGCTTCCATTGACTGACGCATAGCCATAAGTTCTTTTCCACTCGCCTTGATATACTATTCGCGAGCTTGTATCAGGCACAATTTTGCTTTCTTTGACGACCTTTCCGACAGAAAAATCAGCAATATTTGCAAAGAATTTTTCTTTTGGATTGGATATTGTCAACTTGATATATCTTACGTTTGTCAGCGCCTTGAGCTTGGTGTTTGTCTTGTTGTCTTTGAGAAAAAAGCGGTCAATTTCTTCATAGAGATTAGGCGAGCTTGCCCCTTCGACAACGCACAAAGCGTTCAACATTTCTTGCCCGACTTCCAAGCTCAACAAGTCCATAACCGTCGATATCGAAAAGTCAATTTCGAACACAAAAGTGTTGGCGTCGAACTTGCTTTTGAAACTTGTCAAAAGGCTTGTGTCAATAATATTTTTGAGCGCGGAGTTGTCCTGCCCTTCTATTCCGTCCGACTTGATTGTCCATTTTTCTTTTTGCACAGCGTTGAAGTCTGCCTTTTTTACGCCAAATTCTTGCATATCAACGACAGGCGCGTTGAACTCGACAAAGTTTTTTCTGTCCTGCCCAACATATACGAGCAATGAGTTGTCGACGTCGGATATATTGCCATTATCTTGCTTAATTCCAAGTTTTGCATAACCGTCACTGTTTGTATTTAGCACATAGATATCGAAAATATATATCTTGTCCGCATCGAGTTTTGTCTCATAACGCAACTCGTCAGTATATTCGTTGACAGTCAGCGAGACGGCAAAAATTTCCGTCTTATATTTGCCCACGCCAAAGTCAACGCGACAATTGCCTTTGCTTTTGAGATAGAAAGTATAATTGCCAGTTTCTTTGACTTGCAAAGCGCCACTCGTCACGGAAAAATTATATTTGTTGGCGCTTGTCGAATTTTCGCCCGCGATTGGGTGATAATTTGGCGACTCGGCTTTGTCCAAACTTGTCGAAAAAGTCGCTTGTTTTGTCTTGACTTCGCTCAAAGCTTTGTCGACAGTTCTTGCGTTGACGTCCTCAAAAACTTTGTGGCTGGCATATCTTATATCAACGTTTATTTTGCCAAAAAGCGTTGTTTCGTGACCGCCAGTGACGATTGAGACTGTAAAAGTGTCATTCAAACGACTTGATTGCGGAAGATATTCAAAAGTCCCGTTGTCCAAATCGCGCCAATTGCCCTCGCTGCCTTTGAGGGACAATGTTATCTCGCCGTCAAACAACGACACAACGGCGTCCTTGCCAAAGTCAAATTTTGTGGTCATTCCGAGCGGAACTTTCACACCGATATCAGCGCTTTTTTCCACTCCGCCAAGCGTATATTTTGTTTGAATAGGCTTGTATTGCGCGAAAGCAACAAAATTTTCTTTTGCTTTTTGCGACAAATCAATGCCGAAAAACTCAAAATATTGCGACAAATTTTCTTGCGTAATATCGCAAGCCATGCTGTAGAAGTTGTCAATTTGTCCAGCGCTGTCGACCTTGTCGCGATAAGATTGCACGATATCGAATATTTTTTCCGCCCCAAAACTATATCTCAAGTTGAGAAAGAAACTTGCCCACATATCAGTTTTTGACAATGTTTTCGCCTTTGTAGCGGTCAAACAATTGTAGGCGGTTGTCATCCATTGTTGCTGAGCGTTGACTGCGTTGTCCGCCTCGGTCATAATTGAATATGCGAGACACGCGACAGTGTAGCCCATTGAAGTTTTTGTGTCGCCCTTGCCAAAGCCACCAGCGAGATTGATTTTGAGTTGTCCAAGCGCTTGCATCAACAGCCAGCCACTGCCTTCTTGCAAAGACGAATAGCAAAGCATTTTGCCAAGCTCGTTGGTATCAATTTTGACAATGTCCTTGTAAGTCGCGTCGTCTTTTTGCGCGAGCTCAAAGCCCTTTATATTTTCCGCGTAAACAATCGTCGGCAACGGCGCGCCTGCGCTCGCTTCTCCGAGAGTCATTCGGTCACAAATTTCTGTAGTAGAACGCCACCATTCGAGCGTTTTGTCAATGTCGCTGACAAGCCCGACCAAAGCCGACGGCATAACAAATCTTATGTTGGACGCGTCGAGCACAACAAAGCCGTTGTCCACTGTTTTGGCGAGTTTTTTGTCAATGCCAAGTCGATAATATGGCATTTGAACGCCGCCGTCCGCGACGATATTAAAGTTGTTTTGCATATTCTGCGCGTTGGAAATAAACAAGTCAACCAGTCCGCCGACAGCCGTTGTGACAGTCTTTTGAACGCTGTCAAAATCGAAAGTTTCTTCTGCCAAAGAATTGGCGTTTATCACAATTTTGTGTCCTTGTTGAGCGACTTCGTATGGCGCGGTTATCGTCAATTTTTCGCCTTTTGGCAAATATATCCCCACAAAGTGCAAGCCGTGCACGCGCGTGTCAATCGTAATATCTTGCGAGACTCTTGGCTCAGTCACAAACTGTTGCGCTTCGTCTGGCGCGAGAAAAGTCTTGGCTGTGCGGAAGCCGTCGGCATATCGTCCGACAACCTTGTCAACAAATTGCAAATCTTCGCCCCTTGATTCGCAACCAACGAACGCAAGACACGCGACAACTATCAAAGATAGCGCTACAATTATTGTCAAAACTTTTTTCTTTGTCATACTTATGTATTATAGCATATATATATTATTTATTCAAGTTTTTGTGACATATTTTGCGCGCGCAAACAAATTTTCTCAGAACTCTTTCTCTTTTGCAAAAATGCAATAAAAAAGCCTACTCCCTTGTGTGACGCGTATGCAAACATACGATTGTCGCCATAAGAAGTAGGCTCGATTATTTTTTTTAATCTTGTCGCGATTAGCGAATTATTGTTTTGCAAGACAAATTTTGTTTGTCCACGCAAATTTTATCTTCGATTATCTTGACATAAACTTGTCGCGTTTTGTCGCGATTAGCGAATTATATCGTTTTGATAGATTGGATATTTGTCGCACAAAGTCTTAACTTTTGCGCTGCATCTGTCAATCGCGTTTTCTCCGTTGTCAACAAGGTCAGCAATGCACTCTGCGATAACAAGCATATCTTGCTCTTTCATACCACGAGAAGTGATAGCAGGTGTGCCAATTCTCAGTCCGCTTGTTACAAACGGCTTTTGCTTGTCGAAAGGAATTGCATTCTTGTTTGCGGTGATGTGCGCGCGGTCAAGCAAAGCTTCAATCTCTTTGCCCGTCTTGCCTTTTGCGGTCAAGTCAATCAACATAAGGTGATTGTCAGTTCCGCCAGAAACAAGGTCAATGCCATTGTCAACGAGCGCCTTTGCAAGCGCTTGCGCGTTTTTGCAAATTTGTCTTTGATATTCTTTGAATTCGTCCGACAAAGCTTCCTTGAAAGCTACGGCTTTTGCCGCGATAATATGCATCAAAGGTCCGCCTTGTGTTCCTGGGAAAATTGCTTTGTTAATCTTGAGCGCGAGTTCTTCGTTGTCGGTCAAAATAAGTCCGCCACGAGGTCCTCTCAAAGTCTTGTGCGTTGTCGTGGTGACAACGTCGGCGATTCCGACTGGGGAAGGGTGACAGCCAGCCGCAACCAAACCTGCGATATGCGCCATATCAACCATAAAATATGCCCCAACGCTGTCAGCGATAGCGCGGAAACGAGCAAAGTCGAGTGTGCGTGGATATGCGCTCGCGCCTGCAAGAATGAGTTTTGGTTTGCATTCTTTTGCAAGTCTTTCCACTTCGTCATAATCAATTCTCGCGTCGCTTTCTGTCACGCC
>JAVXBP010000003.1:0-49229 GCA_036659935.1 Clostridia bacterium | reverse complement strand
TCTTTTGCAATGTCACAACAAAACGCAACAAATTTTCTTATTGTTGGGGATAGTTTGCATTTTTTGCGACATTTAGTTACTTGTTTTCTTGCACAAAACCATTTTCGCCAACAGTCGGTGTCTCGATAGCGTTGTCAACAGTTTTCGCTTGCAAGCAATTATTTGTTTGTGTAATATTTTCAACTTTTGCAGTGTTTGCAACAATACTATCCGCGGCATTTGTTATGTCAACACTGTCTTTCACTTCCGCAATATTTTCCGCGACGATTGTTTTGTCACAAACATTTTTGTCAGCGCTTGTTGAGCTTTCTATGTTTTGTTGAGCGTGAATTATATTTGATTGCTTTTCTTTTGTCGCGCTGTCAATGGCTTTTTTCCGTTTTGGCAAGTGATAGCCTTTGATAATTGGCGACAAAAATTTGTAGAGCAAAAATGTTACAATTGTGTCGACGATGCCTTTGACAAAAGTAAATGGCAGGTTGAAAATTGCGAGCGCTTTCCACAAGTTGTCAGCCAAAGGACAAATTGCTTTGTAAGCAGCAAGAATTGCTTCCATTGGCATAAAATTTTGATAGACGGGGTAGATGACGTAGTAATTTGTAATCATACTTGCGCCTGCCATGAGAAATGAGCCAACCAGCGCGCCCACAAAAGCCGTGCCACGCGTCTTGCGCGATTTGTATATCAGCCCTGCTGGCAGCACGAGAAAAACTCCAAGAATAAAGTTGGAGAGCTCGCCTATCCCTGCGGTTGTCGTGCCAAAAAGGTGGAGCAAGTTTTTGAAAAAACAAATAAGAACTCCTGCAAAAGGCCCGAGAGCGTAGGACGCTATCAGCGCAGGTGTTTCTGAAAATTCGAATTTGATAAAACTTGGAATGATTGGAATTGAAAATTCCAAATACATGAGAACTGTGGCGACCGCCGACAAAATTGCGACACAAGATAGATATCTTGTCCTAGAGAGTGTTTTTTGCATAATATTATTCCTTTCCCATCCAGATTGTAACTGTCGGTATAGGAGTTTCACCTATTCGGCATTGCAGAAAAATTTGCAACGTTCGTGGACTGTACCACCGATGAGGAATTTCACCTCGCCCCAAGAAATATTTGTATCTTAATTATAAAGTAATTGCAAAAACTTGTCAAGTGATATATAATCAAAGTATGAAATGTGTTGTTAAGAATGTCGATGAGACTTTTGACCTTGCGCGCTCAGTCGCTGACGGCTTGCAGGGCGGAGAAATAATCTTGCTCAATGGCGAGTTGGGCGCTGGCAAAACGACCTTTACAAAAGGGTTGGCGAAAGCGCTTGGCATAACGGAAGTTGTGACGAGCCCTACTTTTACGTTTATGAAAAGTTATTGTGGCAGGCTCAATTTGTATCACTTTGATATGTATAGGGTGGAAAACGAGGACGAGTTGTTCGAGCTCGGGCTCAATGACTATCTCAACGCGAAAGACGGCGTGTGCGTAATCGAGTGGAACAAGTTCGAGAATTTGTCCAACACAAAAGTTATCAATATCACCACACTTGGAAAAAACAAAAGGGAATTTGAAATATTATGAAAATTTTGGCAATTGACAGCGTAGCGGAAAATCTCGTTGTCGCGGTAAGCGACGGGGAAAAGTTATATTCGAAAGTCAGCACGACAGGCAGCAAAACTCACAACAGCTTGCTGTTGCCTTATATTGACGAGGCGCTTGGCGAGGCAGGGCTTGAGATTGGCGACATCGACTGTTTTGGTTGCGTTGTTGGGGCAGGGTCATTCACTGGCATAAGAATTGGCGTGTCAACAATGAAAGCTTTGTGTTTCGCCACCGGGAAAAAATGCGTTGCGCTCACATCTTTCCAAGAAGTGGCGTATAATATAGAAGAAGAAAATTTTGTTGTGGCGATTGACTGCCGTCACGACAGTTTCTATTGCGCTCAATTTGCGCAAAATTGGGAAAATATAATACAAATGAGAGAGTATACAGCGGAAGAGTTGACAAAATTTGACTGCAATATTTATTACAAAAACGGCGCGTCGTCGCCACAAAAACTCGTTGAAATGACACAAATTCTCGCGACAAAAAATGAGTTTGGTCAACTTGAACCGCTCTATCTCAAAAAATCACAAGCGGAGAGAGAAAAAGATGGAGACTGAAGAAAAATTCGACGTCATTATCGACGGACAAAAAATGCAAATTGTTGATATGCAACCACAACATATTGATATGGTTGTCAAGATTGAGCAAGAAAATTTTAGCGAGCCGTGGTCATTTTGCGCAGTGGACAGCTTGATAGAAAACAGGTTTGCCGTCAAGCGAGTTTGCGTGGACGAGAGTGGCGAAGTGGTTGGCTATTACAGCTTTGCAAAGTCATTCGAGGACGGCTTTGTCAACAATATCGCTGTCAAAAAAAGCGCGCAAAACAAGGGCGTAGGCAAGGCTTTGATGACCGATATGTTCGCTCAAGCGGAAAAAAACGGCGTTGACAATCTTACGCTGGAAGTGCGACCAAGCAATGGCGTCGCTGTCGAAATGTACAAAAAACTCGGTTTTGTTGAGTGCGGAAAAAGACGACAATTCTATCCCGACAAAGAAGACGCGACCATTATGTGGAAAACAAAAGTTGACAAATGCGACAAGTGAACTTTATTTGTAGAATTCGTAAGAAAAACTGAGACGATATTATAGAAAATAAAAAGAAAAAAATTAGACTATAACATAGAAAACGAAAGCTTGTAAATGCGACAAATAAATTTTTTTTGCAAAATTCGTAAGAAAAAATGCGACAATAAAAAGAATACAAAAGTTGACAAATTCGACCAATAAGTGAGGACGATTTGCAATATTTATCAATCGGCAAAGGAGAAAATATCATATTCTTGCACGGCTGGGGCGGTGGAATTGATAGTTTTGAATGGATAGCCGATTTTTTTTGTGACTTTCGGTGCGTTTTTGTTGACTTGCACAGCTTGCAGGTGGGAGAAAAAGCGCTGACACTGGACGATTATGCGCAAGGAGTAATTGACTTGCTTTGTCAACTTGGCATAGAAAAAGCAGTTTTTGTCGGACACTCGTTTGGCGGAAGGGTTGCGACTTTGTTGTCGGCGACGACGAGCCTCGCTCGGGCGATTGTTCTTGTTGACAGCGCCGGTTTGAAGCCAAGACGCGGTTTGAAATATTGCGCGCGCAAGTTGAAATATTCCATTCTGAAGCTTTGCAAACGCGACTTGTCCAAGTGTGGCTCGCCCGATTATCGCGCGCTTGACAGCGTGACGAAAGCAACTTTCAAAAATATTGTAAATGAACATTTGGAAAAATATTTGCATATGATATATTGCGCAACTCTTATCATTTGGGGAAAACAAGACAAAGAAACGCCTTTCTATATGGCAAAAAAGTTAAAAAAACGCATAAAAAACAGCGAAATTGTTGTTTTGCGTGGCGGACATTTTGCTTATATAGATGATAAGTGGAAATTTATCGCTGTCTTGGGAAGTTTTTGTAGGAGTGTTTATGCAAATTTGGACAATTTTGATTGTCGCGACAGCAAGTAGTTTTCTTGAATTTTTCTACGCTATTCCTATGTTCAATTTGGCGCAGTTGGAAGGTTATAAATATGTGCGCGCGGGCAGACAAAAAGAGTTGTTCGCTCGCATTTGTTGTTGTGGTGTTGCTGTGTTGGGCGTGGGCTATATTTGCAATATGGTCGTATGCACGCTCGGAGTTGCATACGCGCAATATTTTTCTTTGCCGTTCGCGGCGTGGCTGATTTGCTATTTTATTTATTCGAACAACAAGCAAAAAATAAAGCCACAAATTGCTTATACAAGCAGAATGAAAAGGTTGTTGACAACGTTTGCATTGCTTGTTTTTGGCGCGAATATCGCCTTGCTTTTTCTTGGTTTGGCGACAAAAATTCAAGGAAACTCACTTTTGTTGGCTTACTTTCCGTTTGTAATGATATTTTTCCAAATGTTTGTGCAATTGTCGCTTTTGATAAATTATCCATTGGAAAAAATGATAAAAAACAAGTACAAAAAGGCTTGCGAGCGGTCGCTCAAGGCAAGAGAAAACTTGCAAATTGTCGGCATCACTGGCAGTTGTGGCAAGACGAGCGTCAAGCAAATTTTGACGCATATTCTCGCGACAAAGTTCAAGGTTTTTGCGACTCCTTTCAACTATAACACGCCAATGGGCATTTGCAAGTCGGCGCAAATTATGCCGTCTGACACGGAAATTTTTCTTGTCGAAATGGGCGCGCGCAATGTCGGCGATATCAAAGAAATTTGCGACTTTGTTCACCCAACTTGCGGTATAATTACTGGCGTCGCGGCGCAACATCTTGCGACTTTTGGCGATATGGAAAGCATAGCGCGGACAAAATTTGAGTTGGTTGACAGCCTTGGCGAAAACGGTTTTGCGGTAATAAATTGCAACAACGCGTGGTGCAAAAACGCTCTCTACGGCAGAAAATGTAAGAAGTTTGCGCTCGGAATTGACCAAAATATTTGCGCAAAAAACATAATTTGTGACGAAAACGGCGGAAAATTCGATTTGATTATCGATGGAGAAACTTTCTCAGCGCGCACTCAATTGATAGGGAAACACAACGTTGACAACATAATTCTCGCCGTGGCGATGGCGCGACATTGCGGAATGGACGGGGAAAATATCGTCAAAGCAATCACGACAATTCCGCAAGTCGACCACAGGTTGCAACGCTCGCGCACGCCAAGTGGCATAACAATCATTGACGACGGCTACAATTCCAACCCCGACGGCGCTCGTCTTGCGCTGGAAACTCTCGGTTTGTTTGTCGGAAGAAAAATTGTCGCGTCGCAAGGGCTTGTCGAATTGGGCGCAAAAGAAGTGGAAGAAAACTATATTCTCGGACAAAAAATTGCAGAAATTGCAGATATTGCAATATTAATCGGGCGCAACGCATACAATCTACAAAAGGGAGTTTTGAGCAAAAACTTTGACAAAAACAAAATATTTTTGACGGACAGTCTTGCAAAAGCTCAAGAATTGTTTGCAACACTGCTCAAAAGCGGTGATGTGTTGCTCTTGCAAAACGACTTGCCTGACAACTATTAAAGGAGATTATATGCAAAATATCGTTGTGGTTTATGGTGGCAAATCTTGTGAAAAAGATATCTCTACAATAACAGGAATTCAAACTTTGACGCATTTGAACAAAAAAAAGTACAAAATTTTTCCGCTTTTTGTTGACGGCAATCATTTTTTCTTGCCAAAGAAAAGTCAAGACGTCAAAACTTATATCAAGTGGAAAAAAAGTCAACTTGAAGTGTTTTTTATCGGCGATTATATTTGTCGAGCAAGCAATTTTGGAGTAAAAAAGCTTGCAAAAATTGATTGCGCATTGTTGTGCTTGCACGGAGAAAACGACGAAGGGGGCGGAGCGCAAGGTTTTTTCGATACAATCGGAATTCCTTACACCAGCGCGGATATCGGCGCGTCGGCGCTCGCGATGGACAAAGCGCTCAGCCAGTTATATTTTGCGAGCAAAAAGTGTAAAATTTTACCATATTGCGAGTTGACAAAAGCAGAATTGAATGACGAAAACCTTGCAAAATGCGTCAAAAAATTAAAATTCCCAATCATTGTCAAGCCAAATCGACAAGGCTCGTCAATAGGCATTGACGTCGCAAATGATATGGAAAGCCTTGCGCAAGCGGTCGAAATTGCCTTTTCTTTTGGCAACAAAATAGTCTTGGAAAGGGCGCTTGTCGACTTTGTCGAGATAAATTGCGCTTGTGTGCTTGACAAAGATAAGGTTGTTGTTTCATCTCTCGAACAGCCTTTGCGATGGAACGAATTTCTTGCGTTCGAGGACAAATATCTCACAAACGGAAAGTTGAGCGGAGGGGGAAGAATTTTCCCTGCGACGTTGGAGGGCAATCTCAATCAAGAGATTCAAGACACTGCGCAATCGCTCTATTTGGGGGCAAATATGCGCGGAGTTGTAAGGTTCGACTTCCTTGTTGACAAGGCGACAGAGACGGCTTATATCAACGAAATGAACACGATTCCCGGCTCGTTGGGGCATTACTTATTCGCCGACAAAAACTTGTCGTTCGGCGCGATATGCGACATTTTGATTGAGCAAGCGCAGAAGCAGTTTGACAGCGACAAACACGCGCAATTCCATTCGCAAATTCTTTCGAATTATAACAAAGGAAGCGCAAATGCTTGCAAATGCGGCGCTAAAATGGTAAAATAATCTTGTAAAATGTTAATAATAAGAATAATTACACCACGGAGCAACTATGGAAAAAATTAAAATGACAACGCCAATCGTAGAAATGGACGGCGACGAAATGACAAGAATTATTTGGAAGTGGATAAAAGATATTTTGATATCTCCTTTTGTCGATTTGCAAAGCGATTATTATGACCTTGGTTTGGAAAACAGGGAAAAAACAAAAGACGAAGTCACCACTCTCGCCGCAAACGCTATCAAAAAATATGGCGTTGGCGTAAAGTGCGCGACGATTACTCCAAACCAACAGCGCATGTCAGAATACAATTTGTCGACAATGTGGAAAAGCCCAAACGGCACAATTCGCGCCATTCTTGACGGCACGGTTTTTCGCTCGCCAATAATGGTCGAAGGCGTGACGCCATATATCCCGACATGGACAAGCCCAATCACAATCGCAAGACACGCTTACGGCGACATTTACAAGGACGTCGAGGCTTATGTTCCGCAATCGGGCAAGGCAAAACTCGTCATCGAAAGCGCTGACGGCACGCAAGAACAAACAATTTTTGACTTTGCAAAAAGCGGCGGCGTGGTCATGGGAATGCACAACACAGACAAAAGCATTTACAGCTTTGCGAGAAGTTGTTTCAATTTTGCGCTCGACTTGCGCCAAGACTTGTGGTTTGCGGCGAAAGACACAATTTCAAAGATTTATGACCACAGATTCAAGGATATTTTCCAAGAAGTTTTTGACAAAGAATATTCGGCAAAGTTCGAAAAGGCAGGCATAAATTATCTCTATACCTTGATTGACGACGCTGTCGCAAGAATAATAAGAAGCAACGGCGGAGTGCTCTGGGCGTGCAAAAACTATGACGGCGATGTCATGAGCGATATGGTCGCGACGGCGTTCGGAAGCCTTGCAATGATGACTTCGGCGCTCGTTTCTCCTGACGGCAACTATGAGTTCGAGGCGGCGCACGGCACTGTTACAAAGCATTTCTACAAATATCGCAATGGAGAAAAAACTTCGACAAACCCAGTCGCGACAATTTTTGCTTGGAGTGGCGCGCTCAAAAAGCGTGGCGAGTTGGACAACCTTGACAAGCTGACTGCCTTTGGCGAAAAGTTGGAAAAAGCAACTCTCGACACAATCGGAGAAGGCTATATGACGGGCGACCTTGCGGGACTTTTCAAAAAAGAAAACGTGACCGTCAACAAGTTGGAAACGCAAGCCTTTCTCAAAAAGATAGCGGAAAAATTGATATAGAAAAAGCAAAAAAATAAAAAACACGCCAGCGCATATGTTGCAAAGTGGCGTGTTTTTGTTAAAATTTAAAATAAATTATTCAAATAAATTATACAAAATTATATAATATAGAATAGTTCAAAATTTTATCAATTTTGATAGATATCCAATGTTTTGACAAGCGACTTGCGCAACTTTTCTCTGATTGAAATAGGGGACAAAACTTCAATGTTTTCGCGATAAGAAAAAAGCTTGTTTATCGTCATATCGCTGTCGCTGACAACGCCTTGCGCTATCCAAAACGCGCCGTCGGCTGACTTTTTGACGCTCTCGATTCCGAGCCATTCTTCGATGTCATAACGCGCCGCCTCAAAGACTTTGAGCACGATATTTATCTCGGAAAAAGTGTTTGGATTGGTCAAGTCCCAACTGGTGTTGTATTGTCGCTTTTCGAATGGTTTTTCTGTTTGTTGAATGTGTGTTATGCGAGATATTTTGAAAAGTCTCATCTCATTTCTTGTCAAGCACCAGGCGAAAATATACCAAATTCCGTCGCCATATACGATGACATAAGGCTCGATTTCTCGCTCAGTCACCTTGCCGCTTCTGTCGTGATAGGTTATTTTGATAACCCTTTTGCTCGCGCGCGAGTCTTGCAAAGCTTGCATTTTGGAGCGAATAATATCATTGTTGCCAAAGCTTGTTTTGTCAACGGCAAACAGTTCGCTGCGATACATATCGCGAGATTTGTTGTTTTTTTCCAAGCTGAGAAGTTTGTTTTTGATGTTTTCGCTTGTCTTGCCGAGTGGCATTGTGGCGAGCGTTGTTATCAACAATTCGCGTTCTTCCGCGGTGAGAAATTGAGCGTAAAGCTTGAATTCGTCGCCAATTTTTATTCCGCCGTTGCGACCTTTTGTGCATATTATTGGAATTTGGGCAAACGAAAGCGTGTCAACATAACGATAGATTGACCGCTCGGAAACTTCCAACTTGCTCGCCAACTCGTGCGCAGTTATTTGCGGATAATTGATAAGGTCAAGCAACATAGAAAACAAATTTGACAAAGATTGCATAGAAAAACTCCAACATTGTTTTCTTATATTTTAGCCCGACAAAACAAATATGTCAACTATTGTCAACAATTGGCGCAAAAAATTTAAAAATAACACAAAATGGTTGTATATAGACGGCGTTTGTGTTAAAATATATTTGAAAAATTTTTACTATCGAGGTAATTTTTATGAATTCTTACGTACAAAAGGTTTTGGACAACCTTATCGCAACAAACCAAAACGAACCAGAATTTGCGCAAGCAGCGACAGAGATTCTCAATTCTTTGTCAGTCGTTTGTGACAAGCACCCAGAATACGAACAAAAAGGTCTTCTTGAGATGCTCGTTGAGCCAGAAAGAACCATTATGTTCCGCGTTCCGTGGGTTGACGACAACGGCAACGTGCATGTCAACAAAGGTTATAGAGTTCAATTCAACTCAGCTATCGGGCCTTACAAGGGCGGTTTGAGATTCCGTTCGAATGTCAATCTTTCGATTATCAAATTCCTTGGCTTTGAACAAATTTTTAAGAATTCCTTGACAGGTTTGCCTATCGGCGGTGGCAAGGGCGGAAGCGACTTTGACCCAAAAGGCAAGAGCGACAACGAAGTTATGCGTTTTTGTCAATCGTTTATGTCAGAACTTTATCGTCATATCGGCGCTGATACGGACGTGCCAGCCGGCGATATTGGCGTTGGCGCGAGAGAAATTGGCTTCTTGTTTGGCTATTACAAAAAATTGATGAATATGCACACTGGCGTTTTGACGGGCAGGGGGCTTCCTTATGGCGGTTCGCTCGTGCGCACTCAGGCGACAGGCTATGGACTCGCTTATCTTATGTCAGAAATGATCAAAGAAAAAGGTCTTGACTTTGTCGGCAAAAAGTGCATTGTGAGCGGCTCAGGAAACGTGGCTATTTTCGCTCACGAAAAAATCAATCAACTCGGCGGAACAGTTGTCGCTATGAGTGACAGCAACGGTTATATTTATGACGCAAACGGTCTCGACTTGGCGGATATCAAAGACATAAAGCTTACTCAAAAAGCGAGAATATCCACTTATGTTGACAGACATGCAAGCGCAAAATATGTTGACGATTGCTCAAAAATTTGGCAAGAAAAATGCGACTTTGCTATGCCTTGCGCAACTCAAAATGAGATTAACCTTGACAGCGCAAAGAAACTTGTTGCAAACGGCGTGCTCGCTGTCGGCGAAGGCGCAAATATGCCAAGCACAATCGAGGCGATGGAATACTTCCAAAGCAACGGCGTTTTGTTTGCTCCAGCAAAGGCTGCAAACGCAGGTGGCGTGGCTTGCTCAGCGCTCGAAATGTCTCAATCAAGCTCTCGTATGTATTGGTCTTTCGAAGAAGTTGACACCAAACTCAAGGGCATTATGACAAACATTTTCCGCAACATAAAGGATGCGGCTGCAAGATATGGTCTCGACGGAAACTATATCGCTGGCGCAAATATCGCGGGCTTTGAGAAAGTTGCAAACGCAATGTTGGCTCAAGGCATTTGCTAATTTTCTATGGAAAATTTAAAAAACAAAATACTAAAACAATAAAAACAAAAAAACTAAAACACTAAAAAACATTTTTAACAAACAAAACATTCCGAACGGTCGCTTGGCTGTTCGGTTTTTTTGCGTCGAAAAAAGCCAAATTTTTGCGATTGATAGGTATACAATTGCGCCAAAAATGGAAACATAGAAGTAAACAATCAATGAGAGAAAGCGTCAATAAGAGAAAAAATAATAAAAAATTGAAATGGTTGTAAATATATAAAATGAAAATGTGTTAAGCAAAATAAAATAGAAACCCAAAAAATATGAAAATATTAAAAGTGTTAAGTAAAATAAAACATCAACAAGAAATGTTTAGCGCTAGAAAGGTAGTTCAAAATGTGCAAAATATCAGTGATTATGTCCGTTTTTAATGACGAAAAATTTTTGAGTTACGCAGTGAACTCAATTCTTTGTCAAACATTCGACGACTTCCAATTTGTAATTTGCGATGACGGCTCTTGCGACGGAAGTTGGCAAATTCTCGAAAAATTCGCTCAAAAAGATAAGAGAATTACGCTTTTTCGCAACGAAACGAACATGGGCTTGCAGTTTTCTCTCAACAAGTGCATCGAAAAATCTGTCGGGGAATATATCGCCAGAATGGACAGTGACGATATCGCAAAGGCTTATAGGTTCGAAAAGCAAGCGAAATTCCTTGACGAAAACGCGCAATATGCCCTTTGCTCGTCATTGACATATATCATTGACGACGACAACAAGGTCATCGGGCAAACTTACAACGGCGGAGCAAGGTCGCTGATTGATGTTTACAAGGGCAGGAATTTTGCTCACCCGACCGTTGTGATGCGCAAGTCGGCGCTTGTCGATGTGGGCGGTTACAATCAAAGCAAGTCGGTGACTCGACTCGAAGATTATGACTTGTGGTGCAAATTCTATCAAAAAAATTATCAAGGTTTTGTCTTGGAAGAAAGGTTGTTGAACTATCGTGAGGACTTGTCAAATTTTAAAAAGCGAAAATATAAATTCCGTGTCCAATTGTCAAAAAATATGCTCAAGTGGGCAAAAAAGTTCCAACTCGGCTTTGCAATGAAACTGTTTGCGCTCAAACCTTTGATTGTGGGGCTTGTTCCAAGCTCAATTTTGCTCAAAAAACGCAAAAAAGCGATTGAGATAAAGCAGTAAAAAGCGACAAGATGTAATATGAAAAAAACAAAAAAAGGAATAAAATGATAGAAAAAGAAAATTACACAGAAAAATTCGTTGAAAATTGTGTACAAAAAAGCGCCGAAAAAAGCCAAGAAAGTAAAATAAAAAAAAGCGCAAAAGAAAGCGTTTGCAATGATAAGAAAATAAAAATATTGTTTGTTACAAATCATTTTCAATTTGTTGACGGCGTTGCAAAATGCTTGCTTAATTTGGCAAATAATCTTGACAAAGAAAAGTTCGAGGTCACCGTTGTGGCATTGTTTGCGGTCGACCAAAAATTTGTGGCGCAATTGTCGCCAGATGTAAAATTCGTCTCAGTTTTCAAAAAATATTTTAGGGGGCTGTCAAAGTTGGTTGGGCTTGTTCCACAACGACTTTTGTACAAAATTTTGGTCAAAGAAAAGTATGACTTTGAGGTCGCTTATCAAGCGGGCGCGCCGACAAAATTGCTTGCATACTCGACAAACACGAGCGCGGTTCGATACGCTTTTATGCATATTTTTGTTGACAATGAGAAAAAATATCACGCGAGATATGACAAAATTATTCCAATCGCGCAATCGCTCGCGGAAAGATATAAGCAACAAGTGACTTTTCCGCAAAAGGTCGAGACGGTGTATAATATCTTTGACACGGACAAAATTATTCGCGACAGCAAGGAATTTGCTGTCGAAAAAAAGCGTTTTACGATAGTTACCGCGTGTCGATTGAGCCCAGAAAAGGGGCTTGAAAGATTGCTTGTGACACACAAAAAGTTGTTGGAAAATGGCTTTGAGCACGACTTGTGGCTAGTCGGCGGTGGAAAGTTGGAAAGCGAGTTGAAAAATAAAATTGAACAACTCAATATCGCGAGCAGTGTGACAATGTGGGGCGCGCAACGAAATCCTTATCCATATATCGCCAGCGCCAATCTCTATGTGTGCTCGTCTTTTGACGAAGGCTTGAACACGGCTTGTGTCGAAGCGACAGTTTGCGGTGTGCCAATTGTCACAACAAATGTCAGTGGCGCGTTCGAAATTGTCCAAGAACATTCTGTCGGAATGGTTGTTACAAGCGACGAAGACGGGTTGTATTATGGCTTGCAAACTGCAATCTCACAGCCAGAAATGATGGAAAAATGGAAAAGCAATATTCCGCAAGCGCAAGAGTTTTGGAAAAAAGACAACGCAATCAAGAACATAGAAAAGTTGTTTTCTAATCAATAAAAAGTAAATAAGTAAAGCGAGAAAATGAAAGAAATTTTTGCAAACAGTCAGTATATTATCAATTTGTTTATATATTTGGCGGTGGCAGTTGTCGCCGTTGTTTTTGCATTTTTGTCGCAATCGCTCAAGTCAAAAAGTAGTTTGCAAAATGATAAAAACATAACAATAAAGCCACGAATAAGTAATATAAAAAATAGCTTTCAAAATGATAATAATAAACCGAAAAAGGTACAAATAACTAATATAAAAAATAGCTTTCAAAATGGAAAAAGCAATACAAAAGAACCACAAATCAACAATGCAAAAAGTAGTTCTCCGAGTGGCAAAAGTAAAGCGCTGGAGACGCAAAATAAGTTCAGTTATTTATTTTTTTCGCTCAGTTTTCTCACGCTTGCGCTGTTCGCGTTTTTGGCGGTGACGGGCATGGACAGAGAATCATATACAAATATTATTGACAAGGTGACGTGGCAAAGCCTGCTTGACCCGCAACTCGAATTTGGCTTTGAGCTTATTTGTATTGTTTTGAAAGCGGTTTTTGTCAACCCTTATGTTGTGGTCGCGGTGATATCAGTTTTTGTCGTCGCGCTCAATTTTGTTGTAATATTTTTGTTGCGACAACAAATAAATATTGGTTTTGCAGTGTTGATGTATGTGTCGATATTCTATTTCCAAATGTTCAATTTGACAAGAATATATTTGTCGGCGGCGCTTTGTTTGCTGTCGGGATACTTTCTTTGCAAGGACAAAAAAACACTTGCAATTTTGTTTGTCGCGATTGCTTTTTCCATTCATTATACTTCGCTGATGATGTTTGTTCCGATGATAATTTTCAGGATATTCAAAAGCTCAAAACTGCAAGATTATCAACAATATTCCTTGATAGCAATGATATTTCTTGTCGGTACAATTGGCGCGCTCACGCTTTTGCCACTCGCGATAGAGACAATTCCGTTTATGCAAAAATATCAATATGTTTTGGAAGATTTGGGCGCAAATTTTGGCGTCGCGCAGTTTGTATATTTCTTGCCTATGTTTGCGATAATCGCAGTCTACAACCACACTTTTTGCGACAAAAACAGCGTTTTGTTGGCGGTAATCTATATGGTTCTTGGCTTTGCAGTCGGAATGATAAGCTACAAAATTATAGTGTTCGGAAGAATGTCAATACTCATTGAGCTAGGTTTTGTGGTTATAATTCCTTATATGTTGCAGAAGTTCAAAGAAGAAAATTTTGCAAATAGGATATGCCGAACAGCAAGCGCGCAAAATAAGCAAAATACGAAAAATACGAAAAACGTACTTTTCGAGCTCCGTCATTGTGTGAGCGACGCCGTTATATTCAAGAAAAACAAGCTTGCGATTGATTGCAAAATATCAATTCCATATATATGCACAAGTTTGTTTATGACGGCATATTTGACCGCGAGATTGCTATTATATTTCAACGGATATTTCTTTGTCGACAAACTGCAAGAATTAAGCTTTTTGTGGGAATTCGTCGGCAAATAAAAGGAGAAAAGAATGACAAAAATAAAAGTTTTGCAATGCCTTCCGAGCATGGATCGTGGCGGACAAGAGACGTTTGTAATGAATCTTTTCCGCAATATTGACAGGGAAAAATTCCAATTTGATTTTCTTTGTTCGGACAAAAGGCCGTTTGATTTTGACCAAGAAATTTGCGCTTTGGGCGGAAAAATTCTTTTTTTGCCACAAATAAAAAAGGGTAACAAAATAACAAAATATTTTTTCTCAAGTCGCGCGAATATCGAATTTTTGAAAGCGATTGCGCGCGAATATGACGTTGTTCATTTGCACAATTGTCACGCTTTTAGCTTTTGTGTGAGCGTACGAGAGTTTCGCAAGGCTGGCTTTGCAAATATTATCACGCACAGTCACAACTCCAACGCTCCGCGTCCGCTGTTGCACAAGATATTCAAGCCCTTTGTCCCCAAGAAAAATATTACGCGATTTGCGTGTTCCGTCGGCGCGTCAGAATGGCTCTATGGCAAGCGCGCGACAAAAAAGCGAACGACGGAAAATGGAAAAATTGCGAACATAAAAAACAACATTGAGTTGGACAAATTTGAAGTTTGCGAGCAAGCGGTTGAAAAAGAAAAAATTTTTGTCATAAACAATGGCGTTGAGTTGGACAAATTTGCATTCGACCAAAAAGCCCGAGAAAAAGTCAGGCAAGAATTGAACGCAAACGACGAGTTTGTAATCGGTCACGTGGGGCGATTGGACGGTCAAAAAAACCATAAGTTTCTCTTGGAAATATTTGCGGAAGTTTGCAAGTTGAGAGAAAATTCGCAATTGTGGCTTGTCGGAAAAGGCGAGTTGGAAAACCAAATAAAATTGCTTGCTCGCGACTTGCAAATAGAAAGCAAAGTCAAGTTTCTTGGCGCGCGCGACAATGTAAACGAGCTGTTGCAAGGAATGGACGCCTTTGTTTTTCCGTCGCTGTTCGAGGGGTTGAGCCTTGTCGGGCAAGAGGCGCAAGCGTCGGGCGTAAATGTTTTCCACAGTGGAGTGATAGCGGAAGAAGGGGTTTTTTCTAACAAGTGCTTTGCGCTTTCTCTCGCTCAATCACCGCAGGAGTGGGCGAAAATTATCGTCGAAAAAAAGTGTGACAGAAAGGCGACTTTCAATGAAAAAATAAAAAATTATGATATAAAAAACACCGTAAAAATGGTCGAACAAATATATATTGAACTGGCAAATAAAAATTTGCAAAAAATTAAAAAGGCTCAAGTAATATCAAAAAAATAGAAAATAGCAAGGAAAAAATGTTTAACAAAAAGTCAAGGATAGAAAATTCTTTGAAAGCTTCAACGCTTGGAATAATCAATCAAATTATCTCAATCGTTATGTCTTTTGCTTATAGAACGGCATTTCTCTATGTTTTGTCGGTGGAATATCTTGGCTTGAACGGTTTGTTTACTGACATTCTCGGGTTGCTTTCTTTGGCGGAATTGGGCATTGGCACGGCGATAATTTATCGCTTGTACGAGCCAGTTTGTAGCGAAGATAATGCAAAAGTCGGCAAAATTATGAACTTTTACAAGACAGTTTATCGCGTTGTCGCGCTTGTGGTGGCGGCTCTTGGGCTGTTGATAATGCCGTTTTTGCAATTTTTTATCAACGATGCGAGCGAAATTCCTGCCGACGTAAATATTTATTTGATTTATTCGTTGTTTCTTGTCCAAACGCTGTCGACTTATTTGTTTTCTTACAAGCAATCGCTTTTGACGGTTGACCAACACGGTCAGACCGTTTCGCTTTTCAATATGTTGTGCAACATAGCAAAAAATGTGGCGATGTTGGCGGTTTTGTTCGCGACAAAAAATTATTTGTTCACGCTCGTGGCAAGCATAATTATTCAGTTGCTTTCCAACTATGTTTTTTCACTTTTTATCAGCAAAAAATACAAAGAAGTTTTCGCCACAAAAGAGAAATTGGACAAGGAAGAAAAGAAAATTATTCTGCGAGATACGTCGGCGCTGATGCTGCACAAAGTGGGCTATGTCGCGCTGTCGAGCACGGACAGAATTGTAATAACCGCCTTTGTAGGGCTGGGAGTGGGCGGAATATATTCGAACTATACGCTGATTGTGGCGGCGATAAATTTGCTTGTCGCTCAAATTATGTCCAACCTTATGCCGAGCATTGGCAACCTGATTGCGTCGAAAGACTTGCGCCGAGAAAGTGAAATTTTCGACAAAATTTTGTTTCTCAATTTGTGGATAACAAGCTTTTGCGCGGTCGGAATGTTCGCGCTTTTCCAACCGTTTATTATCGTTTGGCAGTCTGTCGAATTGACCTTGCCGACAAGCTCGGTGTTGTGGATATGCCTCAACTTTTTTCTGCTTTCGTCCAAGGGGGCGGTGGGCGCGTTTATAAATACGAGCGGACTTTTTGTCAAGGACAGGTTGAGACCGTTGATAGAAAGCGCGCTGAATATCGTCGTCTCAATCGCGCTTGTGCGAGTGATTGGCTTGAATGGCGTTTTTGTTGGCACATTCGCAAGTTGCGTGGCGACGTCATTGTGGCGCGAGCCTTATATCTTGTCAAAATATCACTTCAAGGAAAAGTTTTTTGCAAAATATTGGGCAAAATATTTGAGCTTTTTTCTCCTTATGGCGATGACAGCCGCGGCAATGTTCTTTCTCACAAACTTTTTGCCGAACTCGGCAGGATATTTTGTGTTGAAGCTGTTGATTGTCGCAGTTGGGACAAATTTAATTTTCGCGTTGGCGACGTGTTGGACAAAAGAATTCAAAAGTTATGCAAGAATGGCAAAAAACATTTGTAGAAAAATATTTTGTAAGTCAAAAAGCGTTTGAGAATTTTGTAACGCTCAAGACACGTTTTTACGGCAAAGAATAAATTTGTCTCTCATATTATTTGGCTCGCTCTCATATATTCTAGAAGAATAACCGCAGCCGCAACGGAGAATTGATATGAGAGAGAAAAATGGAAAATGGTATTCGATTATCGCGAATATTTGCATAGTTTGTATGCTCGTCGGGCTTGGAACGCTGACTTTTACGACTTACAACAAGTCAATGGCTGTCTACAAGGTGGATGACTCGCCGTTCTATAAGGGCAACACCGCGCGAAATGAAGTTTCTTTGATGATAAATGTCTATTGGGGGAGCGAATATTTGGACGAAATTCTTGAAGTTCTTGCGAAAAATGACGCGCGCTGCACCTTTTTTGTCGGCGGAACTTGGGCGCTCGACAACAAGGAATATTTGAAAAAAATCATCGACGGAGGACACGAAATTGGCAATCACGGCTACTTCCACAAGGACCACAAAAAGTTGACTTACGCACAAAACAAAGATGAAATCGTCGCCACAAACGAGCTTGTAAAACAAGTCGCTGGATATGATGTCAAGCTGTTTGCGCCACCGAGCGGAAGCTTTGGCAACACAACGCTTTCCGTTGCGAAAGAACTGCGTATGCCTGTGATTATGTGGAGCAAAGACACCGTCGATTGGCGCGACAAAGACTGGAACGTTGTCTTGCAACGCGCTACAAAAAACGTTGAAAGCGGCGACTTGATTCTTATGCACCCGACGGCGCACACGCTGCAAGCCTTGCCAAAAATTCTCAAAGATTACAAAGAAAAAAATCTCAGGGCGGTGACAGTCAGTCAAATTATTGACAATGCGGTGATATAAAGATTGCAATGTCATAAAAAGCGTCGGAAAGTCAAAAAAAGTGTAAAATAATATCAATTGTACAAATAAAACTGCGAATTGTCATAAAGTGTTGGTTTATTTCTTTACAAAGTGTAAACAATTGAATATAATAAGATTATGGAAAATTGTATATATACCTTTGCAAGCGGGTTAAGACTTGCGCACAAAAAGCTTATGAGCGTCAGGTCAGTGGGAGTATCCATTTTGACCGCCGCTGGCTGTGGCAACGAAACGGCGGAAAACAACGGCATATCGCACTTTATTGAGCATATGCTTTTCAAGGGGACAACGACTCGTTCGTCCTTTAATATCGTTGAAGAAATCGACGGAATTGGCGCGCAAGTAAACGCTTACACTGCCAAGCAATCGACTTGTTTCTATACGCTCAGCGTGGACAATCAAGCGGAAAAATGCGCGGAAATTTTGAGCGACTTGCTTTTTAATTCCACCTTTGACGAGGGCGAAATGGAAAAAGAAAAGGGCGTTGTGTTGGAAGAAATATCAATGAGTCAAGACGAATATTCCGACTTGTGTCTCGATATGTCCGCAGAAGCTTATTTTGGCAAAAATCCGCTTGGAATGGAAATTCTTGGCACGAGAAAGAATGTCAAAAACTTTTCTCGCCAACAAATAATCGACTATATCGCAGAAAATTATTGCGCGAAAGATACCGTTATCTCAATCGTCGGCAACATATCTTTCGACGAAGCAAAAAGATTGGTCGAGACTTATTTTGAAGGGAATTTTAACATCAACAAAACACGCAAGTGGGAAGACGAAATTTGCAAAACTCATCCGAAATATGTCAAAAAAATAAAAGATATCGAGCAAGCAAACATTGCGCTCACAATGCCAAGCATTGAGTTTTCGAGCAAGCTCGACATGGCGCTTATGCTCGTCAACAACATTGTCGGCGGAGGAATGAGCTCGCGAATGTTCCAAGAAATCAGAGAGAAGCAAGGGCTTGCTTACAATGTTTTTTCTTATCCGTCTTATTATGTCAACAACGGAATTATGACGCTTTATATCGGCACAAACACCGACTCGGTCGAGAAAGCGTTGGACAGCACCGCAACATTGATCAAAGATATCCGCAAGAACGGACTGTCGCAGAAAGAGTTTGCGCGCGGAAAGCAACAATTGATAGGCACTTATGTTTTGGGGCAAGAAAGCACGTCAGTTTTGATGAGATTGTATGCGAAAAGCGCCTTGTACAACAACGAATATTTTGACTTTGACAAAAAAATAAAGCAAATTGAGTCGTTGAGTTATGCCGAAGTGCAAGAGGCGATTGACAAATCTTTCGATATATCCAAGGCAAGCATATCCTATATTGGCAAAAAACTCGACAGCAATTTGTTGGAAATTATAAACAAGTAAACTCAATTGTAAAATTGATTGTAAATTTGTAAAAAAATTCGCGCGGGGCAAAATTCGCGCGTTTTTTGCGCTTACAAACATATTAATATAAAATATTTTAAAAATATAAATAAATTTTAGGTTTAGTTATTGAAATTGACGGCTGGGTATGGTATAATGCAATAGTACAATAGCGTGTAAATGCGTTTTTGTAAGCGGAAATTTTTTGAAAGAGTGACGGGGAAGAAATGTCGAAGAAGAAAAATGCAAAAAAAGAAAAGGTAAATGACAGCAAGTTTCTAAATGGCTTGATATATTTTGGGCTGTTTGGTTTGCTTGCGTTGATTATGTGCGGCGTTTTTGGCAAGTCTGGCGACTATGTCAAAAATTTTCTGTTGGGGACTTTTGGCTATTCTATTTATGGCTTGGCTTTTGGTGGCGTGGCGATAGGCTTGCTTTATATTTTTGGGCAACGTCCGTCGCGTTCGGGCGGAGTTATTTTTCTGTATATCGCGATGATGTTTTTGATTGTCGCAATGTGTCACCTTGGCACGGCGAGAGAATTGTCGGCGCTGTCTTATGGCGATTATATCAAGGCTTGTTATGTCAATCACAACACGGCTGGCGGTGCGCTTGGCGGAGTAATGTTCTATCCTTTTGCGAAATTGTTCGCGTTGGGAATGTCACTTTTTGCGCTGCTTTTGGTGGGCGTGGTCGCGTTGATAATTGTCGCGCAATTGAAATATGATATCAATTTTAAGTCGGTTGGAAGAAAAAACAAGAACAAAAAGAATGTTCAAAATGTTGTTATGCGCAAGCCAAATCAGCGTGTGGCAGAAAGCGCGCAAGAACAAGACGACCGCAAGCTTTACAATGGCACAATCAGTGGCAAGCAATTGTCTGACAACATATCACGCAAGTTTGCGGACAAGCCGATATCATACGTGCCACTCGAAAACGAACTCAACGACCTTGACGAACAAATCGTCGGGGAGAGTGGAAATGACGAGTTCCTTGTCGACCCGAGCGACGTTGACGACAAGATTAACAGCGCGAGAGAAAAAGCGTTGGAAATATTATATTCCGACTCGTCCGCGGCAACAAATCGCGGCAACAAAAAGGTCGACGCGTCAGAGATAAAAAACAAATTGCGTGGCGAAAATTCCACTTATGTTCGTCCGCAGTCGACAAACAACGCCACAATCGAAAAGCCAAAAGAAGTCGACAATTCAATGGAATATAAGGCTTATTGCAACAATCATCGCCTTGAACAAATAGAAAAAAATCTCAACAAAATAAACCATGTTGACGAGGATAATGCAAACGAACAAAGCTCCTCGACGGCAAGTTTTTTGGAAAGAATGGAGAAAAATTTTCAATCGAATTTTGACGTTTCCAACAAGAATTTTGCAACGGAAAGCGACGAAAGTGACGAGATTGAGCAATTGGACAACATTGACAATGACAGCAGAGAGATTGACAACCAAACATCGACAAACCCAGAACCTATGCAAAATATTGCCGATATGCTTGCTCAAAAACCTGAGCAAAACGCTGATATTGAACGCAAGCTTAATGATATAAAAGAAGAAAAAATGCTCGCGGAAAGAGAAGAAAGACGCGCGCTGTTGGAGCAAAAAAAGCGCGAGATGCTGGCGAGACGCGAGAGTGGACAAACCTCGACCAACAATGGCAACAATTCTTATGGCAACGCAAATGGCAACGTGAGCAACAATTCAAGCAATGGAAATAATTCTTACAACAACGCAAACAACAATTCCAACAACGGCAACAATTCTTACAAGCCGAACAACGGGAATTCTTACAACAACGCAAACGGCAATTTGAGTGGCAATTCAAATGGCAATTCTTACAACAATTCAATCAATAATGCTGGCGACGGCAAGCCGACAATATCGTTTGGCGGACAAAACGCAAACAATACGCAAGTTGTTAAGCCGATTGTGACCGCTCCACCAAGGAAAATTTCGCCTTATTGTCCGCCTGATCTCAGCTGTCTTGTCGATTATGTCGAAAACGTCGACGACGATATCAATATTGACGAAAAAATTCAAGTTTTCGAGTCAAAAATGAAGAGCTTTGGCATTGATGTCAAGGTTATCAACGTTGTCAAAGGTCCGCGATTCTCTCGACTTGAGTTCGAGACAACAACCGAGTTGAGCAAGGTCACCGCCAAGGCTAACGATATGGCAATGTGGTTGGAAATTCCACAAATGCGCCTAGAAGCGCCGATACCTGGCAAGAGTTTTTGCGGTATAGAAATTCCTAACCACAAAAGCGGAATTGTTGGCTTGAAGTCTATCATTACAAGCCCAAAATTCAACAATGTTGACCCTGCAAAAGGGCTGTTTTTTGCGCTTGGAAAAGATATCGACGGCACGTGTTATGTCTCGGATATATCGGGCTTTCCGCACGGTCTCGTCGCAGGCGCGTCAGGCACGGGCAAGTCAGTTTGTCTCAACGCAATGATTTGCAGCTTGCTTTACAAATATTCGCCACAAGAATTGCGCTTGATTTTGATTGACCCAAAAGTCGTCGAATTCAACAAATATCGCGACATTCCACACTTGTTGTTGCCAAACATCATTACAGAAGATCAACAAGTTATCAACGCGCTTGAGTGGGCTGTCAACGAGATGGAAGAACGCTATCACAAGTTTGCTGACAAAGACGTGAGCAAAATATCGGAATATAACAAAGAGTTGAGCGCTGGCGAAGAAAAAATGCCATATATTTTGATTGTTGTCGACGAGGTCGGCGATATCATTTTGTCCAAGACAGGCAAGGAATTTGAGCGCCTTATAAAGCGTTTGACTGCGAAAGCGCGCGCGGCGGGAATACACCTTATTCTTGCGACGCAAAGGCCGTCAGTTGACGTTATCACGGGCACAATCAAAGCCAACCTGCCAACGAGAATCGCATTCAGCGTTTCGAGTGGGGCAGACAGCAGAACCATTCTCGATATGTACGGCGCGGAAAAACTTTTGCGCATGGGCGATATGCTTTATCTCGGCGAAAATATGTCGTCGCCACGCAGAATTCAGTGCGCGTTTATCGACAACCCAGAGATAAAAGCCGTGCTTAAACAAGTGCGCGAACGCAACGAAAATTACTATGACGAAAACATAGAAAGCGTTATTATGAAGAAAAAGGAAGAAGAAGAAATTCCTGTCGAAAAACGCCAATCGTCACTGCCTGACAAGCTGTGTATAGAAGTGTTGGAAACTTGTTTGCGTTGGAATAGCAACATTTCAGTCACCTTGTTCCAGAAAAAATTGGGCGTCGGCTATCCGCGCGCGGCAAAACTTTTCGATTGGTTGGTGGATATGCACTATGTCAAAGTGGAAGGCAAAAGCAGAATGTTTACTCTGTCAGAAGAAGAAGTGGAAGAAATAAAAATGAGAGAAAACGACGGAGATGACAGCGAATAAAGTCGGAATAGCCTCACAAAAAAAGTAAAAAATTGAGCAAAAAAACGAATAAAAGTATAAATAATATCATAAAGAGCGAGAGACGACAGAGAAAAAGGTTGGAATAGTCTCGCAAAAAAACAAAAAACAACGAGAGAAAAAGGCGGAGAATACAATCAATGAAAGTAGGAGTAATCTCACTTGGGTGTGACAAAAACAGAATAGATACAGAAAATATGTTGAGCTTTCTTGAGAGCGACGGCTATCAATTGACAGGCGACGCGAGCGAGGCGGATATTATAGTTGTCAACACTTGCGCGTTTATTGACAGCGCAAAACAAGAGGCGATTGACACAATTTTGGAAATGGCGGAACATAAGAACAACAACTGCAAATGCCTTGTTGTGAGCGGTTGTTTGCCACAAAGATATATGCAAGACATCAAAGAATTTTTCCCAGAAATTGACATTTTGTTGGGCACTGGCAGTTATCAAAAGTTGCCACAATTGTTGAGAGAATTTTTTGCGCAAAACAACAAAATTGCAATAGAAAACGACAAGGACGAGCGCAATTTTTCGAGCGAAAGAGTGCTTACAACGCCTTATCATTACGCGTATATCAAGATTGCGGAAGGTTGCGACAACAAATGCACTTATTGCGCGATTCCGTCAATCAGGGGCAAATATACCTCAAGGAAGATAGAAGATATCACTCAAGAAGCAAGTCAACTTGTCAAAAATTATGGCATAACAGAGCTGATTGTGGTCGCGCAAGACGTGACAAAATATGGCGGCGATATTTATGGCAAAATTGCGCTCATTGAGTTGTTGAAAGAGCTGTCAAAGCTCGATATAAAATGGATAAGATTGCTATATCTTTATCCAGAAAATGTTACGGACGAATTGCTTGAGTATATGGCGAGCAATGACAAAATTTGCAAATATATTGATATTCCATTGCAACATGTTAGTGATAAAATTTTAAAGATGATGAACAGGCGCACAAGCAAGCAACAAATTTATGACCTTGTCGCAAGAATAAGAAAATTTGGCGATTTTTCTATTCGTTCAACATTTATCGTTGGCTTTCCGCAAGAAGGTCAAGAAGAATTCGACGAATTGAAGGCTTTTATTGAGTATGCGAATCTCTACAGATGTGGCTTTTTTGCATATTCTTGCGAGGACGGCACGCCTGCGAGCAGGCTCAAAGGTCAGTTGCCAGAAGAAGTCAAACAAGCGCGCCAAAAAGAACTTTACGACATTCAAAACAAGATTATGAGCAAGAAATTGAGACAAAGAGTAGGTCAAACTCTCGACGTTATTTATGAAGGAATTGACTACGATTTGCAACTTTTCTATGGCAGATCGCAGTTCGACGCGCCAGAGATAGACACTACAATATATTTTGCCTCGAAAGAACCAGTTGACATTGGCAAGATATACAAGGTTAAAATAAATAAAATAAAAAATAATGACATGTATGGAGAAATATTATGAATTTACCAACAAAAATTACGTTTGTAAGATTGCTGCTTATCCCGGTAATCGTGTTGCTGTTTTGTTTGCAAGGGCTGTGGGAATATATGTTTATTTTTACAGGTTTGATATACATAATAGCGTCTTTGACAGATATGCTCGACGGTCACATTGCGCGCAAGTATAACATGGTCACCAATTTGGGCAAGTTTCTTGACCCAATCGCGGACAAAGTTCTTGTTGTGGCAGGGCTGTTGATGGTTGTGGCAGGCGGTTATATTCCAACGCCATTTGTCGCGATGATATGCACGATAATCATTTTGGCGAGAGAATTTATCATTGGGCTTTTCCGCCAAATTGCCGCGCTCAAAAATTTTGTTTTGGCGGCTGACAATCTTGGAAAATGGAAAACAATGTTCACAATGTTGTCGTTGTCGGCGCTTTTGTTTGTGCCTGCTCCAAACGAGATTGTAAGCAAAATTTGTATGATTTGGGGCTATGCGACATTGATAATCGCCACTGTTTTGACAGTTTGGTCGGGCGTGCATTATATTGTTGTCAACAAAGCTATTTTGAATGAGGAAAAGAAAGATGCTTGAAGAAAGTAAAAATTATTGTGTTTTCAAATTGTTTGGCACAACTTGTGACGAGCTTGAAAACGCAGTTGTAGCGCTGCAAACAAAAGGAATTGTTATATCCGCGTCGCAAGAATGCCTTGACGGCAGAATTGTTGTAGAAAATGTTTCTGCGCAAGAGAGTGAATTTGTCAAAATATTGCAAGATATAAACGACAAATTCGTCGGGAAAATTTATAGCGACAGTGACGTTTCTTTGGCGCAATGCGTCGTTGACCGCGCCTTGGAAAAGGGCGTGAGAATCTCACTTGCCGAGTCAATTACTGGCGGAATGATATGTTCGAGTTTGGTTGACGTGTCAGGAAGCAGCAAAGTGCTTGTCGAAGGGCTTGTGGCTTATATGGAAGAGTCGAAAGTCAGAAGATTGCACGTAAAACTCAAGACGTTGGAAAAATATGGAATTGTTTCTGCCCCTGTCGCAAAAGAAATGGTGCAGGGCTTGTTGGAAAACAGCAACGTCACTCTATCTCTCTCAACTACCGGTTGCGCTGGCCCGTCAAGCGATCAATATGACACTCCAGTGGGGCTTGCTTTTATCGCAATCGGCAACAAAGATGGCATCACAGCTCAAGAAGTGATGTTCGAGGGTTCAAGAAATTATATACGCAATTGTGTCAAAGAGACTGCGTTGTATATGTTGTTAAAAAATATAAATAATAAGAGGTAAAAAATGGACAAATCTAGCAAATCAGATAAAGACGAAAAAGCCAACAAAAACATGACGAAAGAAGAACTTATCGCCGACGCTATCGCGAAAATCGAAAAGCAATATGGCAAAGGTTCTATCATGAGACTTGGCGACACCGAAATTATGCCAATAGAAGTTATCAGTTCGGGCATTTTGCCGATTGATATCGCGCTTGGCGTGGGCGGCTTTCCAAAAGGAAGAATAATCGAAATATACGGGCCAGAGTCGTCGGGAAAAACGACTGTCGCATTGCACGTTATCGCATCTTGCCAAGCAAGCGGCGGAAAAGCTGCGTTTATTGACGCCGAGCACGCGCTCGACCCAATCTATGCCGAGCATCTTGGCGTTGATATCAAAGAGTTGTATGTTTCTCAGCCAGATAGCGGAGAGCAAGGTCTTGACATCGCAGAAACGCTCGTAAGAAGCAATTCTATGGACTTGATTGTTATCGACTCTGTCGCGGCGCTTACCCCTCGCGCAGAAATTGACGGCGATATGGGACAAACCGTTGTCGGACTGCAAGCGAGACTTATGTCGCAAGCTTTGCGCAAGTTGACGGGCATTCTCAGCAAGTCAAAAACTTGTTTGATATTTATCAATCAATTGAGAGAAAAAGTCGGCGTTATGTTCGGAAGCCCAGAAGTTACACCGGGCGGAAAAGCTTTAAAATTCTATTCGAGCGTGCGAATTGACGTCAGAAAAGGCGACGCTATCAAAGACGGCAACGACTTTATCGGCAACCGCACAAGACTCAAAGTTGTCAAAAACAAGGTTGCGCCACCATTCAGAAATTGCGAATTTGACATAATTTATGGCAAGGGCATATCTCAGGCAGGTTGCATTGTCGACTTGGGCGTTGAGACGGAAGTTCTCAAAAAGAGCGGTTCTTGGATAAGTTACAACGACGAGAAGATTGGACAAGGCAGAGACAAAACTGTCGCATACTTGGGCGATAATCCAGAAGTTGCTGTCGAGATAAAAAATAAAATTTTGGAAAAACTCAAAGAAAGCAAGTAATGCATTTGACATTGATTTATTTTTAATATATAATAACAAATGGTAAGTATTATTATTGATTGCTATGCGAGAAATGGTTATACATATCAATTTGTCCACAAAGAAAGGCAATTCGCTTGTGATAATGGACAAATTCAATGCAACTTTACAATTTAATATCAGGAGGGTAAAAATGAAAAGTAATTCATATTGCTTAAATTTACTTCTCGGGGAAGGGTTGAATGGCGGATTCGTGGCGCTCATTGCGGTTGCAATGGCTGTCGTTGGCATATTACTTGGTGTATTCGCATACAGGTTGATAGCTAGACGAGTTATTGGAAGCGTATCTCAAGAGTGCAAAAAACTCAAAGATGACGCGCAACGCGATTCGAAAGACTTTCTCAAAGAAGCAAAGATAGAAGCAAAAGAAGAACAACAAAAATTACGCGCTGAGTTCGAAAGAGAATCGAAAGAAAGACGCGCGGAAATTGGCAAGAACGAACAAAGACTTGTTCAAAGAGAAGACCAACTTACAAAAAGAGAACTTGCAATCGACAAAAAGTCAGATTTGATTGACGAAAAAAAGCATCAAATTGAGGAAAAAGAAAAGCAAGTCGATGAGTTCGAAGAAGAAATTAAGAACGCTCACGCAAGAATGTTGGAAGAGTTGGAAAAAGTTTCGAATTTGACACAAGATGAAGCAAAACAAATTCTTATGAATGAACTTTTGGAAAGCGCAAAGAAAGATGCTGCTGTTATGGCAAAAGAGATCGAGGCGCAAGCGAAAGAGGACGCTGACAAAAAAGCAAAAAATATTGTCGGTTTGGCTATCCAAAGATGCGCGACAGATCACGCGTCGGACATAGCTGTCTCAGTAGTTCCACTTCCAAATGAAGAAATGAAAGGAAGATTGATAGGTCGCGTAGGCAGAAATATTCGAGCAATCGAAAATGCCACAGGCGTTGATTTGATTATCGACGACACGCCTGACGTAGTTACAGTTTCTGGCTTTGATCCAGTGAGAAGGGAAGTCGCTCGTTTGACAATCGAAAGATTGGTTTCTGACGGAAGAATTCATCCTGCAAGAATCGAAGAAACTGTCGAGAAAGTGAAAAAAGAAATTGACAACCAAATGAAAGAAGCTGGCGAAAACGCTGCTTTTGACGCAAATGTCTTTGGTTTGCACCCAGAAATTATCAAACTGCTTGGCAGATTGAAATACCGCACAAGTTATGGTCAAAATGTCTTGAACCACTCGTTGGAAGTAAGCTATTTGGCTGGAATGATGGCGGCAGAGCTCGGCGCAGACGTTAAGATTGCAAAACGCGGTGGTTTGTTGCACGACATCGGAAAGGCTGTCGACCACGAAGTGGAAGGCACGCACGTATCTATTGGCGTGGAAATTGCGAAGAAATTCAAAGAGCTACCGTCAGTTATTCACGCGATTGAGGCTCACCACGGCGACGTGGAAGCTACAACGCTGGAAGCCATTCTCGTCCAAACCGCTGATGCGATATCGGGCGCAAGACCTGGCGCAAGACGCGAATCTCTCGAAAATTATGTCAAGAGATTGGAAAAACTTGAGGCTGTCGCAAATTCTTTCGACGGCGTTGAGCAATGCTTTGCTATTCAAGCTGGCAGAGAAATCAGAGTTATTGTTAAACCAGAAAAGATTGACGATGCTGCGACAACATTCTTGGCAAGAGACATTGCAAAGAAGATTGAGGCGGAATTGGAATATCCTGGTCAAATCAAGGTCAACGTTATCAGAGAAGTAAGACACACAGAGTATGCAAAATAAGCTCTGAAAACCTCAAAAGAACACGCAGAATATGCAAATAAACTGCGAACACTTTCAAAGTAAAACACGCAGAATATGCAAATAAGCTGCGAGAAGAAAAAAGACAGAACCGCGCATCGTAATGGTGAGCGGTTCTTTTTTTGCATAAAATAGACTTTTTAAAAGGTAAATTTTGATAAATAATATTATATTATAGAAAAACGAATTTGTAGAACAGTGGAATTATGACTGCTATCACGAGCAGGCAACAAGTCACAAAAAGCCAAATTCCAAGGCAAAAAAAGAAGTTTTTTCGCCATATTTTCCAACAAGTTTGCAGGGCGCAAGTCCGCAACCAATATTGCGATTGGAAAGACAGCAACACACTCATTGTCGCGGTCAAAAGCAAAACGAATGGAACAAAATAAATTGCCATTGACAATACGCCAAGGAAAATTGAACAAGAAAAAACTTGCAATATTGACAACGCAAAACGATAGCCGAGATATACGCACGCCGTTACATAAGAGAAATACATACACTTTGTGGCGATATTCAACGAGCAAATCGCGAACAGCAAAAGCATAAGCAGGGCAAGCGCGCCAAAATTGCCGAAAAAAGAAAACTCGCAATCTCCTATGTTTGCGTATGGACAAAATGACGATGTTTCGCCGTCCAATTGTCCGCCTATCACAAAACCGATGACCAAACCTATCGCAAAAAAACAAAAAGTTTGCAAAAAAACGCTCCACCGAAATTCTAGACAGCAAAGCAAGTTTCTGCAAAAATATCGTTTGTTGAAGTGAAATTTGTTTACAAGTATGCGTTTTCTCATAATATAATATATTCAACATTTTTTTGAGTATGAGCTTTATATTTTTGTTGTAAGTTTTTGCTTACAATTTGCCATTTGATTGTTAGAAATTTTGCATTATATGTTGCAAGCTTTTTTGTTGTCTCGAATTTTTCTTGCAAATAAGCCTTTGGTATTGTATAATTGAAGTATGAGAATTATTTTAGCAGTTTTGGATAGTTTGGGCATTGGCAATGCGCCCGACGCGGCAATTTTTGGCGACGAAGGCAGCAATACTTTGCGCGCAATAAGCGAGCATTTGAACGTTCCAAATTTGACAAAGTTTGGCTTGTTTGGAATAAACGGAGTTGATTGCGGGCAAAAAGTAGAAAACCCACTTTGCTCATACGGCAGAATGATAGAAAAATCAGTCGGAAAAGATACAATAACGGGGCATTTTGAGATGTGCGGAATTGTGACAAAAACGCCTTATCCGACTTATCCAAACGGCTTTGGACAAGATATCGTCGAGCAACTTTGCAAGGCTTGGCAAGTCAAGGGCATTCTTGGCAACAAAGCGGCAAGTGGTACGGAAATAATACAAGAGTATGGAAAACTGCACCTTGAGACGGGCTTTCCGATAGTGTATACGTCGGCTGACAGCGTCTTGCAAGTCGCGTGCGCAAATTCGCTTTTTCCTATCGAAAAATTGTATGCAATGTGCGAGCAAGCAAGATGCATTATGACAGGCGCAAACAATGTCGCGCGCGTTATCGCTCGCCCTTTCGCGCAAGATAGCGACGGCAAATTTTTCCGAACGGAAGATAGAAAAGACTTTGGAATAATTCCGCCAAAGCCAAATTTGTTGTCAAAGTTGATAGAAAACAACATCGAAGTGTGCGCGATTGGCAAAATTTTTGACATTTTTGCAGGACAAAACATAACAAAATATTATCCAGCGCACGGCAATAGACAAGTGATGGAAAGTTTGGCAAAAGCCGTCAAAGAAAACAAGGGCGATTGCTTTATTTTTGCAAATTTTGTTGACTTTGATATGCGATATGGTCACAGAAACGATATCGTTGGCTATGCGAATTGCTTGAACAAGTTCGACCAAAACATTGATAAAATCACAAGCCAACTTGAGCAAGACGACATTCTTATTCTTACCGCCGACCACGGTTGCGACCCGTCGACACCGAGCACCGACCACTCGAGAGAGTGCGTTCCGTTGTTGATATTCTCGAAAAACGCAGCGAAAAACCTAGGTGATATTGTCGGCTTTGACTTTTTGCACGATTACATTTTGAGACATTTTCTGCACAAAAATTGAGAAGTCTTTACCGAGAGATAAGCTAGGCGATATTGTCGGCTTTGACTTTTTGAACGATTACATTTTGGAATATTTTCCGCATACAAACAGTTGATGCATACAATTTGAAAAGTTGTTTACACTATTACAAACAAAATTATGTGAGGAAAGTATGAAAAAAACAATTTTTTTGATTGTAATTCTAGCGATGACGCTGTCAATATTTGCGTTGCCTACCTTTTGCATTGCGCAAGAAAACGGCGCGGAAGTGGCTTATTCGGAGTATATCGCCGATTTCGACAGTGGTTGCGTGCTTGGCGCGCACAACGAAAACAGTAAACACGAGATTGCGAGCATGGTCAAGATTATGACCGCAAATATCGTTTTTGAAGAAATAGAAAAGGGCGCGTTTGCTCTCGATGACAAAATTGTTGTCTCAAGCGTGGCGTCAGGAATGGGCGGAAGTCAAATGTTTCTTGACGCAAACAGCGAATACAAAGTCAGCGATTTGTTGAAAGGAATTATTGTAGTTTCCGCAAACGATGCGAGCGTGGCTATGGCGGAAAAAATTGCGGGCAGTCAAGATGCGTTTGTAAATATTATGAATGAGCGCGCCCAATCGTGGGGAATGACAAATACAAAATTTGTCAACGCGACTGGTTTGCCGTCGACAGAAGAACAATTCAGCACTGCAAAAGACGTCAATATTATGACGCGCAAGCTTATGTCTCACGACAAATATTATCAGTTTGCAAAAATTTGGTTGGAAGATTTTGTTCACCCGTCAGGCAGAGTTACTCAACTTGCAAACACCAACAAGTTGATAAGATTTTACAACGGTTGCGTGGGCGGAAAGACGGGATATACCGACAAGGCAGGCTTTTGTTTGTCGGCGTGCGCAATGAGAAATGACCTAAAGGTCGTCGCGACAGTTGTCGGTGTCAAAGACAGCAAAACAAGATTTGCAAAGGTAACAAAAATGTTTGACAGCGCGTTTGCGACTTACAAAAACAAAATTGTTTACAAAAGCGGCGAAAAAATGGACAGCCAGTTGACTGTCAGAAACAGTCCGATTGCGACCATTGACGTTACTCCACAACAAAATGTGGCAATTCTCGAGAAAAACGGCGCAAAATTGACTGATATTAGAGTTGAAATGAACGAAAATATGCGCGCGCCAATTGCGAAAAATGACGTTGTCGGCAAGATAATTATCTCAACCGCCGACGGAGAAAAAACAATCAATTTGTTGTCGATGATTGACGCGCCAAAGTCGACATATCTCGATTGGTTGAGAAAAATTGCGCTTTATTGGTAAAATAAAACACAAAAATAAATTTGCGACACAAGATGAAAGTTTTGTGTCGCTTTGCTATAAAAAATGCAAAAAATATCGCAATAAAAGTGTTGTACAAACAAAAATTATTGACAAAGTTGTCCAAAGTTGATATACTTCTATTATATATAATTTAATTTATACAATATGGAGGCTTATATGAACTTTCGCGATACACTTGGAATAAACGCTCTTGGACACTTGCAAATTGGCGGGTGTGACGCTTGCGATTTGGCGAAAAAATATGGCACTCCTTTGTATGTTATGGACGAAGATTATATTCGCAAGGTGGCAAGGGCTTTCCGCAACACAATCAAAAAAACTTATGGCGACGGCAACGTTGCATTTGCATCAAAGGCTTTTTCTTGCATGCGAATATACAAAATTATGCAAGAAGAAAATATGAATATTGACGTTGTGAGCGGCGGAGAAATTTTTACCGCGTTGAAAGCTGGCTTTTGTCTCGAACACGCCTACTTCCACGGCAACAACAAGCAAGAAAGCGAGCTTGAGCTTGCGCTCGACAACCATATTGGCGAGATTGTTGTTGACAGCTTGCAAGAAATTGAAATGATAGAAAAGCTTTGCGCGCGCAAAAAAATGACACAAAAAGTGCTTATTCGCACAAACCCCGGTGTCGAAGCGCATACTCACAGCTTTATCCAAACAGCAAATATCGACAGCAAATTTGGCTTTTCTGTCAAAAACGGACAAGCAAAACAAGCGATTGACAAGATTATCGCGCAAAAACACCTTGTTTTCAATGGTTTGCATTGTCATATTGGTTCGCAAATTTTCGACAAAAACGCATTCGAATTGGCGGTTGACATCGTGACTGACTTTGTGCGCGACCTTGCGCAAGATTACAATGTGAAAGTCAACGAGCTTAATTTTGGCGGTGGCTTTGGCGTGCATTATTGCGAGGGCGACCCGAAATATAATGTTGAAGAATATAGCGATTATGTCGAGACTTTGACTTCCGCGCTCAACAACGCGATAGAAAAAAAGCATATCGACAAGCCTTATTTTATGATTGAGCCAGGACGCAGCATTGTTGGCGAAGCAGGCGTCACGCTCTATACGGTGGGGACGATAAAAGAGATTCCTGATATCAAAAAGTATGTCAATATTGACGGAGGCATGACGGACAACATTCGTCCTGCTCTCTATGACGCGAAATATGAGGCGGTGATTGCCAACCGCGCAAGCGAAAAATGCGACGACCTTGTCTCTGTCGCAGGCAAATGTTGCGAAAGCGGTGACATAATTATCAAAGATATTATGTTGCCAAAGGCGCAAACGGGCGACACGCTCGCAGTTTTCACCACGGGCGCATATTGCTATGCGATGTCGAGCAATTACAATCGCAATCTCATTCCGCCAGTTGTTTTTGTCGCAAACGGGAAGAGTTGTTTTGCGGTAAAACCACAAACGTATGACGACCTTGTCAGAAATGATGTCTTGGAAGAAATGAAATAGTCGGTGAATATCCCTTGAATTGTCGTCAAAAATATCAAATATAGGGCAATTTTAATGAGAATATCACACAAATATTGTACAATATATTTGCAAAAGATAATGAAACGCAGTCAAAAGTAAAGTATGCTAGTAAAAAAAGTAAATTTGCGGAAACTATAAAAAGCAAATTATATTAAAAAAATAGTAGAAAAAAATCGAAATTGCAAAAACGGCAAATTGTTCTAAAAATTGCTGTTTGTATGGAGACAAATGTTATCAATTATAAGACAATTTTCAATGCAACCACAACTTGGCTTTATTGCAGTAATTGCATTTTTGTTGGCAATTTTGATTGCTATTGTTACGCACGAGCAAGCGCACGGGCTTGTCGCTTATTGGAATGGCGACCACACGGCAAAATTCCTTGGAAGATTGTCGCTCAATCCTTTCAAACACCTTGACTTGATGGGCACGCTGTGCATGGTTTTTGTCGGCTTTGGTTGGGCAAAACCAGTGCCAATTGACTCTCGCAACTTCAAAAATTACAAAAAAGGTATGATTACCGTTTCGCTTGCGGGCGTGACGATGAACTTGCTCAACGCAATTTTGTTCGCGAGCGTGTTGGCTATTTATTTGGCGTGCACGCAAAGCATTCAAGGGTCGTTGCTCATTTATGTTGGGCAAACTTCAATAACTTTTGCGCAATATGCAAACTTCTTTTTCAAGAGTTTTCTGCAATTGAGCATAACTTTCAATCTCACTTTGATGGCGTTCAACTTGTTGCCACTCTATCCTTTGGACGGCTTTCGCATTGTAGAAACGCTTGCAAAACCGCGCAATCGCTATGTTAATTTTATGTATTCAAAAGGTCAATTTGTTTTGTTTGGAGTGTTGATAGCAAGTTCTTTGCTAGGAATGCTCAATCCTTATCTTGATATAATTGGCTTGTATATAAGCGGTGTTAATACGCTAATGTCCAAATTGTTTGAGTTAATTTTTCAAATTCCACTTTTTTAAGGAGAGTTATGTCGGATATATTTGAATACCACGCAAGTGACGTGTTAAAATTTAATCTTGGTGACTTCGAAGGTCCAATAGAATTGTTGTACACGTTGATTGTAAAAGAAGGAAAATTCGATATTTTGACTTTTCCGTTGTCGAAAATTACAAGTCAATATATGCAATATATGCACAATGTCACAAAACTTGACATTGATATTGCGTCAGACTTTGTTTCTGTCGCGACAACTTTGTTGGAAATTAAGTCGAAAGACGTTCTTCCAAAGATTGAAGAATTTGATTGCGACGAAGAAGAAATTGATTATGGCGACGAAGAAGAAGAGTTGAGACGAAGAATCATTATCTATGGACTTTTCAAAGAAAAAGCCGACGTCTTGAAATTGAGAGAAGCGCGCAATCGCTTCCATCGCAAGCCAGTTTATTCTGATGACGACGCGATTATTGTTATCAAACGCTTCAATTTTGACACGCTGATTGACACTTACGGTCAATTGCTTATGCGATTGAACGAGCAAGAACGCGATATGGCGACAAAAAAAATACAAAAAGACAAGCACACTGTCGAAGAAAAAATTACTTATATAACAACGCGCATTTTGTCGCAAAAAAAGATGAAGTTTAACGAACTTTTTGGCGCGGTTTCTAACAAAATGGAAGTTATTACAACTTTCCAAGCCTTGCTTGAGTTGATGAAAAAGCAAGTTGTTAAAACTATGCAAGAGAGCGATTACAGTGATATAAATATCGAATTGAACGACGAATTTGACGTCGAAAATATTGATTTGGAAGAATTGACAAAGATTGAGGGAGTAGAAAATGAAAAACTTGTTTGAGATAACAGAAGCGATTATTTTTGCCGCTGGCACGGCGATATCGCGTGACGAAATTATGGAAAAATTGCCACCTGACGTCAAAAGGCGCGAGTTGAATGACGTTATTGCCGAGCTAGAAAAAAAATATAGCGGAGAAAGTGGAATTATTTTGGAAATTTTCGACGAAAATGTTCAATTTTGTTCCAATACTATTTACGGCGAAATTGTCGCGGAAGTTTTGCAACCAGTAAAAGAAAAAGAGTTGTCAAAAATTCTTATGGAAGTTCTTTCCATTATCGCTTACAAACAGCCCGTTACGCGCACAGAGATAGAAGATATAAGAGGTGTGAGCCCTGATTATGCGCTCAATGTTTTGCTCAAAAGCGACCTTATCAAGACGTGTGGGTTCAAGCAATCGCCCGGCAGACCAACGCTGTATGGCACTACCGACGAGTTTCTCAAGAAATTCCAATTGAGAACGCTCGACGAATTGCCAGATTATGGCGAAGTTATGCGCAGGCTGATTGAGTTTGGCAACTTCAACGTCCAAACTGAAGGTATGTATCGCGACGTCGATTTGGCTGACGACTTCCAACCAACGTCAAGTCAATTGCAACAAGACGCGGAGCTCGACGGTTACTTTGACTCGAGCGCAGTGCCAAGCTTTCTTGCGAACGAGAAAATTGATACCTATGAGAGCCAAGCCGCGGCTGACGTTGACGACAGCGCCTTGGAATATACTACAAAAGACGCCGACAACAAAGAAAGTGACACAAATGACAGCGCTGACAAAGAAGAAAGCGAATACATAGAGATATAGAAGTAAAAAAATAAACAACAAAATAATAGAAATAGAAAAAATACGCATCATAGAAATATGGCGCTATTTTTTTTGATATTTTTGATAATTGCAGAATGCATTTTGATTTTCTTTGCGTGCGGTGTGCGCGCGCAAGGCTATTTTGACGCGTCGCTTGGGGCATTGTGCGTTGATATAATAATTTTGAACAAGATTAAACTTTTCAAGATTAAAATTTTTGAGTGCAAACGAAAATTCTATATCCAAATAAACAAAAAAAATATTGCGCGACTTACTGATATTATACAAAAAATGCAAGCGAAAAAGCAGTTGAAAATGCAAAAGTATAATGACAGCAAAAAAGTCGCTCGAAAAAAAGAAAATTCTCAAAATAGCAAAAATAAAAACAAAAACAAAAATGACAAAGAAAATGTTTTTACAATCTTGCGTGAGCTCGCAAATGAGCTTGAGCGAGCTCAAATTGTGATTGATAGACTCAATATCAATTTTGCATACTCGAGCGAAGATTTGATGAAAACAGGGCTTGTTTTTGGCGCGTCCGAATTGATGGTGGGCGTTGCGAATGGTCTTGCGAACAAGTTTTTTGACCCGATAGAAAAAAATATTAATATTTACACAAATGCTCAAAAGAACAATTTGAAAATTAATTTTGATATATTGATAAAGTTCGGACTTGCGCAAATATTTTTTTCCGCTTTACGCATATTAAAGAAAAGGAGAATTAATGAATAATTTGGAAGGCGCAATGGACAGTCAAAAAAGGTGAAAAAAGTGGCGACATTGTTGTCAAGTCGAATTGCTCATATTGAAGCAAAGGAGAATTTATGGATAAATTGGAAGATATAATGACGTCGACTCTTGACAGCCTCAAGAATGTTATTGAGAGCGACAACATTGCGGGCAAGCCGATTTCTATGCAAGACGGAACGATGATATTTCCCTTGTCAAAGATTACAGTTGGCATTGCGAGCGGTGGGGGACAATACAGCGAAAAGAACGAAAGCTCGCAGAGCGTTTTGCCGTTTGCGGGCGGTGGTGGCGGTGGCATGACAATCACGCCGATTGGCTTTCTTGTGTGCCGAGACGACAGACAAACGTTGCTCAGAATTGACAAAGGCGAGGTGGGAGAAAAATGGAAAGACTTGGTAACAGCGTCAATAGATTTTTTCAAAAACAGCAAAAAATAAGAAGATATGTCTATAAAACGGTCTTATTTGGAAGTATATTGGTGGTTTTTATTACCGTTGATAATTAATATTTTTCATTTTCAGGAAAAAACAAGCGCGCAAGAAACCGCGACATTCTACAACAAGTCGTCGTCATCTTGCGTAATTGAACGCAAAAGCGGACAAGTTTTGTGCTCGACAAACAGGGACATTCCGTTGGAAATGGCGAGCACAACAAAAATTATGACCGCTATTGTTGTGATAGAAAACAGCGATATTGAGCGCGAAATTCTCATTCCGCGAAAGGCTGTCGGAGTGGAAGGCTCGTCGATTTATCTCAAAGAAAATGAGAAATGGAAGATTAAAGATTTGCTTTTTGGGCTTATGTTGCGCAGTGGAAATGACGCCGCGACGGCGCTCGCAATCGCGACGGGCGGAAACTTGGAAGGCTTTGTCAAGATGATGAATGACAAAGCGCAAGCCTTAAAATTGTCAAATACGCGCTTTGCAAACCCGCACGGATTGCACGACTCGGAACATTTTACAACGGCGTTTGAGCTTGCAAAAATATCAGCTTACGCGATGAGAAACTCAATTTTCCGAGAAATTGTCGGCGCAAAAAGTTATACGACAGAAGAAAATTCCACTCGTCCGAGACAAACTTTTGTCAACAAAAACAAAATGCTCAACCTTATGCCCGGCGGAAATGGTATCAAGACTGGTTATACAACTCAAGCTGGAAGATGCCTTGTAAGTTCTTGCTGTCAAGGCGATATGGAGTTGATTTGTGTCGTTCTCAACCACGGAGATATGTGGCAAGATAGCATAAATTATATGCAAGGTTGCTTTGCAAAATTCGCCGAAATGCAAATAGGAAAAGCGAATGAAATTCTATATTCTCTCTCGACAGAGAAAGAAAAAATGGACATTGCGCTCAAAAACGATATAAGCTTGCCGATAGAAAAAGGTTCAAAATTGAACTTGAGTTATAAATTTAAACCGCTCGAAAATTTACGCTTTCCTCTCCAAAAAGGGCAAGAAATTGGTTATATTTATATTTATAACGCTAATCACTTGCTTTTTTCCGAAAAAATTATTACTATGAATACAGTAAAAGACAAAGGAGTTATTCTGCTTTTTGCCAATTTGGTCGGAAATGGAATATTGGACGAAAATGAAGGAAAGATTGAACAAATATTTAGCATTAAGCGGAGTTGCATCGCGCAGGGGCGCTGATCAATTTATCGCTGATGGCAAGATAAAAATAAACGGAAAAGTTGTGACGGAACTTGGCACGCTGGTTGACGTTGACAACGACACTGTCTCGTGTGAGGATATCATTGTCAAACCCGTATCAAATTACAGCTATGTGCTTTTCTACAAGCCGAAAGGTTGCATAACCACGGTCAAAGACGAGCTTGGCAGAAAGACAATTTATGACTTTCTCGACCTCAAAATTGCAGGGCTTTTCCCAGTCGGCAGGCTCGATTATGAGACGGAAGGTATGCTTTTGTTGACAAATGACGGTGACTTGGCTTACGCTTTGACACACCCAAGCCACGAAGTTTCAAAGACTTATATCGCAAAAGTCGAGGGCGAAATGCCAGAAAACAAGTTGGCTCAATTGCGCAAAGGCGTTGAGATTGACGGTCAAAAAACCAACCGCAGCAAGGTCAAATTGTTGGAATATGTCGACAATATATCCAAGGTTCAAATTACCATAACGGAAGGAAGAAATAGACAAGTCAGAAAAATGTTCGAAATGGTAGAAAAAGAAGTTATTTTTCTCAAAAGAGTTGCGATTGGCGACTTAAAATTGGGCGGTTTGTCACGCGGAGCTTATAGGTTCCTACGTGACGACGAAGTGACTTATCTCAAAAAGTTATAAAATATACAATATTAGAAAAGCGGACTTTCGAAAAGATTGTCTGCTTTTTGTGTAATAAAGGCAAATTTTGTGTCAAAAATAGCTTTATAAAACCAAACGGGCTTATATAAGCGTGCATAGATAAAAAATATTAGAAAATAGCCCCTTATCTCTTGCAAAATTTTTAACAAAGTTATATACTCTTATTGGTAAAAAGAATTCAATATATTTATGGAGGTATTCTATGGAGAATAAAAATCTCTCAACCTGCTCAAAAGCACTTGACAAGGCAAGCTCAAAAATAAAAGAATTTATCAATTCTATTATTGACAAAGCAAGTTTTGTTGAGACGGACGCTTTTTTGACAGGAAAAGGTTTCGAGAGCGCATTTGAGGCTCTCGGCGAGGGCGTTGTGACTGGTTACGCTACTGTTGGTGGCAAGCCTGTTCATTTGTTTGCGCAAAATTCCGAAGTTTTGAAAGGAAGCTTGAGCGTGGCTCACGCAGAAAAAATTTGCAAAGCTATGCAACGCGCGATCAAGTCTGGCACACCGTTTATATCTATCGTTGACAGCTGCGGCGCAAGAATTGGCGAAGGCGCGGGCATTATGGAAGGCTATGCGCAAATCATCGCTATGGCTGACGAAGTTGCTGCAAACGTTCCACACTTGTGCATTGTCAAAGGCAACGCGGTCGGAATGATGGCGACTTATGTTGCAAACGCTGACTTCACTTTTGTGGCGAAGGGCGCGGTTGTTTCTGTCAATTCTCCAATGTATCATATGTCAAATACAAAGTCGTTCCCAATCAACTATGGTGACAAATTTGGTTTTGCCGCATACGAAAAGGGCACGGATATGTTGAACTTTGGTTTTGACAATGCCAGCGAATTGAAGTCGAAACTTGCAAAGTTGTTGACAATAATTTTCCCAGCGGACGAAGAAGAAGCTGAGGACGACGCAAATCGCGTTGACCCACAACTCGAAAACGCCGTTGACGCGACTTACAGAATAAACAGCGTTTGCGACAAAGACAGCGTTGTAGAATTTTGCCCGAACTATGCAAAAGAAGTTAAATGTTCATTTGCGAAGTTGAATGGCATTTCTGTTGGCGTTTTGGCGACAGAAAAAGAATATTTGACAGCCGACGGTTTGGAAAAAGCGATTGACTTTATCAACAAGCTTGACTTCTATGACTTGCCACTTATCACTTTGGTTGACTCACTCGGCACAAACCCTGACCTCGCAAGCGAATACAAAGGTTTTGCAAAGTTGACATCAAAGTTGATGATTACAATCGCAAATTCGTCTATCGAAAAAATTGGCGTAGCTGTTGGCAATGCGGAAGGTTATGTTTACAGCGCGTTGATGAGCAAGGGCATTGGTTTTGATTACACTTTGGCGACGTCAAACGCAGTCATTTCTCCAATATCTTGCGACACTGCCGTTGAGACAGTTCTCAAAGACCAGTTGGTAAAAGACAACAATTCTGACGAAATGCGCGCGAAACTTGCCGAGCAATACGCTCAATTGCAAGCGAACCCAATTTTGGCGGCAAAAGACGGATATATTGATAATGTAATAGAGGCAACAAATCTCAGACCTTATTTGGCGTCTGCGCTTTTGATGCTGTTGGGAATTTGAGGTGAATATGAACAAAAAAGCAAAATTAATAATTTTATTTGCTCTTGTTCTTGTTTGTATGTTGAGCGTGTTCACTGGTTGCGAGATGACTTATGGCAACCCTGACGGACTCGGCATCGCAAATATGGACATTGGACAAAGAATTTTGCTTGGGCTTCAGGTCGCTTTGCTTGGCATAGGAATGGTATTTGTAGTGCTGTTCGCATTGATATTGATTATTAATCTTATGAAGTTGTTGATGGTTTATATCAACAAGTTGGAAAGCAAAAAGCAAACGAACGTTGAGGTTCAAGAAGAAATTCAACCAATCATATCGCAAAACAACAACAATGAGGAAGAAGAAACGGTCGCGGCAATTATGGCGGCGTTGACAGCTTTCTATGACGCTCAAAACATAGAGTACAAGAGCAACCTTTCATTTAGAGTTCGCTCAATCAAAGAAATAAAATAATAGGAGAAAAAATTATTATGCGTAAATTTAATGTTAATGTAAACGGAAAAAGCTTTGCCGTAGAAGTAGAAGAAATATCAGCAAGCGGAGTTGTTGCAACTCCTGTCGCTGCAGTCGCTCAAGCAGCTGCTCCAGTAGTCGCTCCAGTTGCCGCTCCAGTGGCAGCTCCAGTGGCAGCTCCAGTAGCAAAGAAAGATGTCGCTCCTGCAAACGGCGCGCCTGTAAAATCACAAATGCCTGGTCTTGTCAAGAAGCTTTGTGTCGCTGACGGCTCAACAGTCAAAGCTGGCGAACAAATCGTTATTCTCGAAGCTATGAAAATGGATACTCCTATTGTTGCGCCAAGCGCAGGTGTTATCACATATAACATTCAAGTAGGAACAAACATCGATTCTGGCGCAGTTCTTTGCACCATTGCATAATAGATTGGAGGCAAAATGTTAAACTTCTTTACCACATTACCGTCCAATATGTTGGTAGATTCTCTCAAAAATCTTTGGGAAAGCACCGGCTTTATGACGTCGACAACTCCGATATGGCAGAATTTGATAATGATGCTTATCGCGTGCGTGTTGATCTATCTTGCCGTAGCCAAAGAATTTGAGCCGAACCTGCTGCTTGCTATTGGTTTTGGTATGTTTATTATCAATATACCTGGCGCGTACAATATTTTGTATGGCACTGCCGGATATACTGCGCTTTTCCAAGGCACTGCTGAACAGCTGCAAGCTTTGGTCAGCGCTGGCATTGTGAATGAGTCGGGAGTATTCTTGACCGGAGCGGGAGGCGTCGCGATAACAGGCACGCTTGATCAACTTGTCAAAATTTTTGGCGTTGACGCATCGGGCAGTTATCTTGCTCAACTCACTGCTGTCGAAGAAGCGATTCGCAATACAATTGGCGGCTTCCAGACACAAATCGCAAACGTGGGCGCTTTGGGCGGTGTTGACTTGCTCAAATCTCTCAACCTTACACACGAAGTTGTAGCGGATCAAGGAATGTTCTTCTATCTCTATAAGGGCGTAGAATGGGTTATTTATCCGCCGTTGATATTCTTGGGCATTGGCGCTATGACTGACTTTGGTCCGTTGATAGCCAATCCAAAGAGTTTGCTTATGGGCGCTGCGGCGCAACTCGGCATTTTCGTAACATTTATTATCGCGATAAACATTGGCTTTACGGGCGAAGAAGCTGCCGCTATCGGTATTATTGGTGGCGCTGACGGTCCTACAGCTATCTATGTTACAACCAAACTTGCGGCGCACTTGTTGCCTGCTATCGCGGTCGCGGCATATTCGTATATGGCTTTGATAAAGGTTATTCAACCGCCAATCATGAGATTGATGACGACAAAGAAAGAAAGAAGCGTTGTTATGGAGCAATTGCGTCCAGTATCAAAGCTCGAAAAAGTCGTTTTCCCAATCGCAGTAACGGGCATTGTTGGCATTATTTTGCCAAGCGCAATTCCTTTGCTTGGAATGTTGATGCTCGGCAACTTGATGAAAGAATCAAATGTTGTCCCAAGATTGACAAATACGGCAAAAAATGAGATAATCAACATTGTTACTATCTTGTTGGGCTTGCTTGTCGGCACAAAGGCTACGGCTGACGTGTTCTTGACAACACAAACGTTGCTTATCATTCTTATCGGTGTGTTCGCTTTCGCGTTTGGCACTGTTGGTGGTTTGCTTATCGGCAAAATTATGTGCAAGCTGTCACATGGCAAAATCAATCCGCTTATTGGCGCGGCGGGCGTTTCCGCTGTTCCTATGGCGGCGAGAATAGCTCACAACGTCGGGCAAGAAGAAAATCCAAACAACTATCTTCTTATGCACGCAATGGGACCAAACGTCGCTGGCGTTATCGGTTCGGCAGTTGCAGCAGGCGTATTGCTCGCAATATTCGCTTAATCAACTGAATTTATGAGGTGTTAATATGGTAAAAATTACAGAAACTATTTTGAGAGACGCGCATCAATCGCAAGCCGCTACTAGAATGAGACTTGACGAAATGTTGCCTGTCGCGCAACAACTTGACGACATTGGCTTCTATTCTTTGGAATGTTGGGGCGGAGCAACTTTTGACTCTTGCCTGAGATTCTTGAATGAAGACCCTTGGGAAAGATTGCGCCAATTGCGCAAGGCTATGCCAAAAACAAAGCTTCAAATGCTTCTTCGTGGACAAAATATCCTTGGATATAAGCACTATGCCGACGACGTTGTTGACGAGTTTGTAAAGCTTTCTATCAAAAACGGAATTGACATAATAAGAATTTTCGACGCGTTGAATGACCCTGAGAATATGCGTCAAGCAATCGTAAGCTGCAAAAAATATGGCGGAATTTGCGAGGCTACAATTTCTTATACAACAAGTCCTTTCCACACAAACGAAAAGTTTGTCGAGCTTGCAAAAAAGCTCGAAGATATGGGCGCTGACAATATTTGTATCAAAGATATGGCAGGCATTTTGCTTCCTTATGTCGCATATGACCTTGTCAAAGATATGAAAAAGGCTTTGAAACCTACAACATTGTTGCACTTGCACACACACCAAACATCTGGTGTCGGCAACCAAACTTATATGAAAGCTATCGAGGCTGGCGTTGATATCATTGACACAGCGCTTACCCCAATGGGCAACGGCACATCTCAACCTGCAACCGAGCCTATGGTCGCTGCGTTGGAGAATTCTCCTTACGCGACTGGACTTGATATCAAAAAGTTGAATGACATTTCCGCGCACTTTGTAGAAGTCGCAGAAAGACTCAAAAAAGACGGTTGGTTGACAGAAAAGTCACTCAAAACCGACGTTAACGCGTTGATTTATCAAGTGCCGGGCGGAATGCTTTCCAACCTTGTTGGACAGCTCAAAAAACTTGGCGCTCTCGACAAATATGAGCAAGTTTTGGCAGAAGTTCCAAATGTAAGAAAAGATATGGGCTACCCACCACTTGTTACTCCAACGAGCCAAATTGTTGGTACGCAAGCAGTGTTCAACGTTATCAATGGCGAAAGATACAAAATGGTTACCAACGAGACAAAAGACGTTCTTCGTGGCAAATATGGTCACCTTCCGTCTGAGCCTGACCCAGCTGTTATCAAACAAATTATCGGCGACGAAGAAAGAATTACTTGCCGTCCTGCTGACTTGTTGCAACCTGAGTTGGAAAAATATAGAGAAGAATGCAAGCAATATACCGAACAAGAAGAAGATGTTTTGTCTTACGCTTTGTTCCCAGAAGTTGCTACAAACTACTTTAAGTTCCGCGCGGCAAACAAGCACAAGGTTGACAGCGATATCGCTGACCCAAGCAAGGGCATTCAAATAGTTTAATTGCTGTTCAAACTCAAAAAAACAAACGAAAAAACTCGTCCTAGGACGAGTTTTTTGCTAGAATTATGTAATAAGATTAGCGAGCGCAACCACAACCGCAGTTGTTGTTTTGTTGGCAACCGCAACCACAGCCGCCACCGCCACCGCAGTTTCCGCCCATGAGCAACAAGAGTAGAATTATCCACATACTGTTGCCACCGCCACCGCAACCGCAGTTATTTCCGCAGCCACAGCTATTGTTGCAGCCACAAGAGCTGTTGTTGCAAGCTGACTCATAAGACCCACAACCGCAGTCGTTGGTTTGTGTGTTTGCAGAGCTTCCGCAACCGCACCCACAACTTGAGTTGCCACCGCACCCACCACAAGTGAGAAGCAGTAATACAATCCATAAACAATTTGACATATGATACCTCCTTTGACAAAATGTCTCATATAGTTACAATATGCCGTAAAAAAATTTTTGTTACTGTGATATTATAAAACTATAAATGAACAGAGGTGCATATATGAATATTCAAGAGTGCCTGACGCTTAATTCGCAACAGGAAAAAAGCATAAGAGATTTTTTGCCACCGAATGGCGCGGTGAAGGGCATTGCCAACTTTTATTTTGTCTTTTCTGACAGCACAAGGCTCAAAATTTTGTCCGCGCTGTCGGTTACGGAACTTTGCGTGCTTGATTTGTGCGTTTTGTTGGAACAGAATCAAACCACAATTTCTCATCAGCTCAAACTTTTGCGCGACAGTGGCATTGTGGAATCGCGTCGAGAAGGGAGAATGATAATGTATAGAATTGTCAATCCTTTTGTCAATGACGTTATGTTGACGGGCGTGGACAATTTGAACAAGTCAAATGGAATATATTCCAAGAAAAACGCTTGAATGCGGTCGGTCGATTTGCCAATAAAATTACCGTGAAATATTGTTCAAAAAACGCTTGACCGCGGTCGGTCGCAAAGTCAAGAAAAATTACAAAGAAAAAACTCCAAAATAAAATTGCAAATATACCTTTATAAACAAAAAAGTTTGTGATATAATACAGATATGGAATTCGAGAAAATAAAAGAAAAACTTAAGGACTTGCCACTGCAAAGCGGTGTGTATATTATGTATTCTGCTGAGAAGCAAATACTTTATATTGGCAAGGCAAAAGTTCTCAAAAACAGAGTTAGTCAATATTTCAACAGTTTCGGCAACAAAACAAACAAAGTTTTGGCTATGGTAAGCAAAATTGCTGACTTTGATTATATTATCACGCGCAATGAGATTGAGGCGCTCGTTCTCGAAAACAATCTTATCAAAAAACATAAACCGCCGTACAACATTTTGCTCAAAGACGACAAAAGTTATCCGTTTATTCGCATTGACGTCAAGCAACAATTTCCACGCGTAGAAGTTATCAGAAAGCTGCGCAATGACGGCGCGCGATATTTTGGACCATATATGCAGGGGATATCGAGCAAAGATATTCTTGATTTGATTCATTTTGCCTTTCCGCTCAGAACTTGCAAGCACGACTTTGCAAAGCTTCCGCGCGCTTTCCGTCCATGTCTCAATTATCATATGGAAAAGTGCAAAGCGCCGTGCGTAGGCAAAATTTCCGCGGCAGAATATGGCAAAATTATTGAAGAAGTCATCGCGTTTTTGAACGGCAATGATAAGAATGTGACCAAATTGTTAGAAGATAAAATGCTTTGCGCGTCAGAAAACGAAAATTATGAGCTTGCGCTTGATTACAAAAAGCAACTTGCCGTCTTGGACAAACTTGTCAGAAAGCAAGTCACAGCCTTGCCAAAAGATTTCGATATGGACATTTTTTCTATCGCGTCCAACGGCTTGAACACAGTTGTTTCGGTTTTGTTTGTTCGCGGTGGCAAGCTTGTCGGCGGAGACAAACAAATTGTTTTCGATATAATTCAAGACGAAAAAGTGGTTTTGAGCAACTTTATTATGCGTTATTATGACACAATAAGTTATATTGCGCAAGAGATTATAACAGCAATCGAGATAGAAGACGTGGACGTTTTGACGGAATATTTGTCGGGACAAAAAGGTTCAAAGGTGAATATTGTTTGCCCAAAACAAGGCGTAAGGCGACAACTTGCCGACATTTCTCAGAACAACGCGCAAGATTATCTTACAAAGTCACTTTCGATGCAAGAAAGAGAGGACAATATGACCATAGGCGCGGTTATGCAGTTGCAAGAAGTGTTGCAAATGAAAAAAATGCCGTTGAGAATGGAGTGTTATGATATATCGCATATACAAGGCACGGACAAGGTCGGCTCAATGGTTGTTTTCGAGAGCGGACTGCCACGCAGGCAACATTATCGCAAATTCAAAATAAAAGACGTTGACGGCAACAACGATTTTGCCAGCTTGCAAGAAACGATAAAAAGGCGTCTCACTCATATGTGCGACAAGGACGAAATGGACGAAAGCTTTAAGTCGCGACCTGACTTGATTGTTATCGACGGCGGAAAGGGACAACTGAGCAGTGTTATGGAAGTCGCGCGCAAATTCGATATCGACGGCATACAATTTGTCAGTCTTGCCGAGCGCGAAGAAGATATTTATTTGCCCGACAACCCAAACCCAGTTTTTATTTCAAAGTCGAGTTACGCGATAAAACTCTTGCAAAGATTGCGCGACGAAGCTCACAGGTTTGCGATTACTTTCCACCGCGACCAAAGGGCGAAGCGCCAAACACACAGCGTTTTGTTGGATATCGAAGGTATCGGCGAGAGCAAAGCGAAAATTTTGTTGTCCAACTTTGGCTCGATAAAAAATATCAAAACCGCCAGCGTGGAAGAATTGTCCGTTGTCAAAGGCATAACGCTGGAGCTGGCGAAAAACATTTTCCAACATTTCCACAAAGAGCAAAACAATTAAGTTGCAAATTGTCGAATAATCAAAAAACCGCTATTTGCTTTCCACAAAGATTGACAAAAGGCAAGAAATATATTACAATAGATATATGAAATATAAAGCAATTTTTTGTGACTTTGATGGCACTTTGTACAGAGATGATTTTACTATCTCTCAACAAGACAAAAGCGCGATACACAAATATATCGCCAATGGCGGCAAGTTTGTAATCGCGACGGGCAGGTTGTTCCGCTCAATAAAACTGCATTTGAATGCGCTTGAGCTTTTTGACGGCGAAGTTATCGTTCGTCAAGGGGGCGGAATTTATGATATAGCCAGCGAAAAAGAACTCTATGGCTACACTTTTGACAGCCAACTTTCTCTTGCCGCGGCAAAATATATTGACTCGCTCCAAGACGCGTTTGTTGGTTTTTATTATGACGACAAATGTTTTACCACTTGCAAAAGTGAATATTTTGACTTGTTTGCAAAAATTTGCGCGATTGATTATACTCCGCTCAATATGAGTTTGGAAGAATATTTTTCTACAACGGGCGTTTTGCCAACAAAATTGATTGTTTTGTCGACGGAAAGTGGCACGGAAACAATCGCTCGCAATGGCGAAAAACTTTTTGGCGACAAGATTGACTTTGCAAAGTCTGGCAAAACTATTTTGGAACTTATGCCCAAAGATATCAACAAGGGCAAGGCTGTCGCTCAAATTTGCAAAGAATGCGGGTTCGACAGAGAAGAAATTATTTGTATTGGCGACTCGGAAAACGATATCTCGATGATATCTTATGGCGGTCTTGGCGTGGCTGTCGCAAACGCTTTCGACAAGACAAAAGAATGCGCCGACTTTATCGCAAAAGATTGCAACGACAACGCTGTTGCGCAAATTATCGAGAAATTTTGCTTGAAAGAACAAAAAATATAAGCGTTTTTCTTATATGGAAATGTATGGAAAAAACAAAAAAATATAAGCGTTTTTTATTTGAAAAAGTTTGGAAAAAATAAAAATTCGTTTAAAAAATTAACAATCAATATAATAAATTTTGTTAAAAAAAAACAATACAAACATTATAAACATTTTTTTGTTTGCTAATGTGGAGAAAAAATGGATAATAATATTTTTGACAATGACGAAAACCGCGCCGAAGACGCGCGTTGCGAACAAGTTACGCTCAAGCAGTTTTGCGATGAGTGCGACTTGCAATTGTTGCTTGGCAAAGAAGAAGATACAATCGTTCTAAAGTCCGTCTTGGTCAATCGACCAGGCTTGCTTTTGGCTGGTTTTGAAAATTATTTTGGCAACAATCGAGTGCAAATTATTGGTTATGCGGAGCATTATTATTTTGAGACATTGTCAGAATTCAAAAAGCGCTCGGCTTTGGAAAGATTGTTTTCGAGACACATTCCGTGCGTAATTTATTCCCGTGGAATTGAACCAAACGCAATCGCGTTGGAATTTGCGCAGAAATACAAAGTGCCAATTATGTCGTCGGATATGATTACCACGACTTTGAATGGAGAAATCGCCAACTATCTCGACAAATTGCTTGCGCCGTCGTGCATTTATCACGGCACATTGCTCAATATCAACGGCACTGGCGTGCTGCTCACTGGCGATAGCGGAATGGGAAAAAGTGAGACTGCGCTTGAGCTTATTCACCGCGGTCACAGACTTGTCGCGGACGACGCCGTCATTATCAAACGCTACAAAAACGAGCTTGTCGGCGAAGCGCCCGAGAATATCAAATTCCTTATGGAAGTCAGAGGTATCGGAATTATTGACGTCAGAAGTATGTTTGGCGTCGGTTCTGTTCTCAACAACGAAGATATAAACCTTATTATTCACCTAGAAAAGTTGACGGAAGATTCTGTCGTAGAACGCCTCGGCAGTGACATTCAGTCCGAAGAAATTCTCGGAATGTCCTTGCCAAAAATGACCATTCCCGTTATGGCAGGGCGCAATCTTGCCGTTATCGTCGAAGTCGCCTCTCGCCATTTTCGATTGAAAGAATTTGGCTATGACCCTATCGACACTCTCAAAAAAAAGGTAGGTTTTGACTTATGACAAATTATGAACTTATGAAAATGGCCGAACATTATGACGAAGATTGTCAAGACCTTATTGACGACTTTTGTTCTCTTGACGATGCCAACAAGTTCGACAGTAATGCCGAATCTTTTAAGAAACATTATAAAGAATTTTACACGGACATAAAGCTTTCCCACAAAGAAGACTGGTAAGTTTTGGGCGTGAAAATGAGCGAATAATATCGTCAAGCCGACTTTTAGTCGCAGGCACATAGGGAGACTA
>JAVXBP010000002.1:0-49287 GCA_036659935.1 Clostridia bacterium | reverse complement strand
CCTTTAATTCTTATTACCGCGCAACGGAACAGGTAACCTGCCACCGCGCGCAATAATTTTGTTAGTTCTTTTTAATTAAGCTTTTTTGTTAGTTTAGCTAGTCCGTTGATTAAGTTTGCTTTTTAATTAAGCTTTTTTGTTGATTAAGTTTGCTTTTTATTTTAGCTAGTCATTTGATTAAATTTGTTTGTTTAGCTTGTTCTATTATTTTAGCTAGTTCGTTGATTAAGCTAGTTTACTAGTTAAATTTGTTCGTTGGTTAAGTTTGTTTTGTTGATTTTGTTAGTTCTTATTGCTGTGCAACGGCGCAGGAATTCTACCACCGCGCGCGATAAATTTCGACGGCGAATAAGTGTTTATTTTCATAATTGGCGCGTGTCCAAGCAGTCCGCCAAACTCCGCGTGCTCGCCCGCTTTTTTGCCCCAAACAGGAATAACGCGCACGGCTGTGGTTTTGACATTGACCACGCCGATTGATATCTCGTCCGCAATAATCGCCGAGATTACGTCCGCCGTTGTGTCGCCCGGAATGGCAATCATATCGAGCCCAACCGAGCAAACCGCGGTCATAGCTTCCAACTTTTCCATATTAAGCGCGCCACATTCCGCCGCGCGAATCATACCAGCGTCTTCTGAGACAGGGATAAAAGCTCCGCTCAGTCCGCCGACGTGACTGCTCGCCATAATGCCGCCTTTCTTGACTGCGTCATTGAGCATAGCAAGCGTTGCGGTTGTGCCATAAGCTCCGACGCTTTCCAAGCCGATTTCTTCCAAAATATGCGCCACACTGTCGCCAACAACTGGTGTCGGCGCAAGCGAAAGGTCAACAATTCCACTCGAAACGCCAAGGCGCTTGCTTGCTTCGTTGCACACAAGTTGCCCTACGCGAGTGATTTTGAAAGCTGTTTGTTTGATACATTCCGCGACTTCCGTCAGGTCGCCGTGAACTTTTTCGAGCGCTGATTTGACAACGCCAGGCCCAGAAACGCCCACGTTGATGACCGCGTCGTCTTCCCCGATTCCGAGAAAAGCGCCCGCCATAAAAGGGTTATCCTCAACTGCGTTTGCAAAAACAACAAGTTTTGTGCAAGCCGAGCTGTCCGTGTCGCGAGTGAGATAAGCGCATTCTTTGACGATTTTCCCCATCAAAGCGACGGCGTCCATATTGATGCCCGCTTTCGAGGTCGCCACGTTGACTGACGCGCATATCTTTTTTGTCGTGGACAAAGCTTCCGGAATGCTGCGAATAAATTCTTCTTCGTAGCTCGACATAGCCTTGTGAACAAGCGCAGAGTAACCGCCGAGAAAGTCAATGCCAATCTCCGCCGCGATTTTGTCGAGAGTGCGAATTATTTCCAAATGTCCCTTGCTTGCCGCGCTGATAATGCTGACAGGCGTAACTGATATTCTCTTGTTGACAATTGGCACGCCGATTTCGCGTGATATATCTTCGCCGACCTTGACGAGATTGCTCGCCTTGGACATAATTTTGTCATAAATTTTGTCGCAAACGCGTTGTTTGCTTTCTGATATACAATCGAGCAACGATATGCCCATAGTGATAGTTCTCACGTCCAAATGTTGGTGAGAAACCATATTGATTGTCTCAAGAATTTCTTTATTTGTATACATTTCTACCTCACAATTCCTGATTGGAGTTACTTATCTTGTGCATACTGTCAAAAATACTCTGTGATTGAATGTGAATTTCCACGCCCAATTTTTCGCCCAAAGCCAAGAGATTGAGAGTTATTTGCTCGAAGTTGGGGCTGTTGTCTTGCGTCTCAACCGCCATAATCATAGTAAAATAATTCTGCAAAATTGTCTGAGATATGTCTTCGATATTGATATCCATCTCATACAACGCGGTCGAAACCTTGGCAATAATTCCTTTCTTGTCCTTTCCGATAACGGATACGATTGCTTTCATATGTTCTCCTTTTTCTGTCGCAAAGTCGCATTTCGAGCGACCTGTACAACGATTGTGATGTTTTCTATATGTTTTTGATGACGAGTTCGGTCATTTCTTTTGTGCCGATAACAGCCAAGCCTTCTTCTCTGAGGTCAGCCGTGCGCGCGCCGTCATTGAGCGTTTTTTCGACGGCTTTTTCGATAGCGTCGCCTTCCGCGCTGAGATTGAAAGCATACTTAAGCATCATTGCCGCGCTCAAAATTGTCGCGAGTGGGTTTGCGATATTCTTGCCTGCGATTGTTGGCGCAGAGCCGTGAATAGGCTCATAGAGTCCGCGAGTTGTCTCGTTTATGCTTGCCGACGGCAAAATTCCGATTGAGCCAACGCATTGCGACGCAAGGTCAGAAAGAATATCTCCAAACAAGTTTTCCGTGACGATAACGTCGAATTGAGACGGGTCTCTCACGAGTTGCATAGCGGCGTTGTCAACAAGAACGTCTTCCAACTCCACTCCGGGATAATCTTCGTGAATGTCGTGAATGACCTTTCTCCACACTCCCGACGAAGAAAGCACGTTTGCTTTGTCCACACTGCTGACTTTTCCGCGTCTTTTTTGCGCGAGCTCAAAAGCGCAGCGCCCGATTCTTTCGACTTCCATTTCGCTGTAAGCCATAACGTCATAGCCTTCTCTGCCAAACTTGCCGTTGCGAATGCCTTTCTCGCCAAAATAAACTCCGCCGATAAGTTCTCTCACGACCATAATGTCGATATCTTTTGATTTTTTGAGCGGACAAACTTTTTCCAACGCCGCGAAAATTTTTGCAGGGCGAAGATTTGCATACAAGTTCATCGCTTTTCTCACGCCGAGCAACGCGCGCTCTGGGCGTTTCTCATAAGGCAAGTTGTCATATTGGAAACCACCCACCGCGCCCAACAAAACGCTGTCGCTCGCGAGACAAATGTCCAAGCTTTCTTGTGGAAGTGGCTCGCCATATTTCTCATAGGCGCAACCGCCGCACACGCTCATCTCAAAGTTGAACTTATGATTGAAGCGTTCCCCGATTTTTGTCAACACTTGCATAGCCGCCGACGTAACTTCTGGTCCTATGCCGTCGCCTTGAATGACTGCGATATTAAAATTTGCCATATTGCATTTCTCCTATATTTTTTTCGCTTTAATAGCGTTTATAAGTCCGCCACATTCGATAATATTCTGAATGAATTTTGGGAATGGCAAGGCTTTGAATTGTTTGTTTTGGGTGAGATTTGTGATAACTCCGCTGTTGACGTCGACAGTGATTTCGTCCCCGTCGTCAATGCCGTCGACCGCTTCTGGGCACTCCAAAATATACAGCCCGATATTGATAGCGTTGCGATAAAAAATTCTTGCGAACGACTTTGCGATTACGATTGATATCCCACAACCTTTGATAGCGATTGGCGCGTGCTCGCGTGACGAGCCACAACCAAAGTTGTTTTCCGCGACCATAATATCGCCCTTTGTCACCGAGTGGAAAAAGTCGGGGTTGGTATATTCCATACAATGTTTTGCGAGCTCATTCTCATCAAAAGTGTTGAGATATGTCGCAGGAATTATGATATCCGTGTCGATATCGCTTCCAAATTTGTGCACTTTTCCTTGTATCATTTTGTCTCCTTCAATTGTTGCGCGCTGGTCAACTTGCCTGCGATTGCGCTCGCCATAGCCGTTGACGGAGACGCCAAATAAATAAAGCTGTCCTTTGCGCCCATGCGCCCGATAAAGTTGCGATTTGTGGTGGTCACAGCCCTTTCTCCGCTTGCAAGAATTCCCATATGTCCGCCAAGACAAGGTCCGCAAGTGGGAGTGGACACTATCGCCCCGCCCTCAATAAAAGTCTTGATATAGCCCCTTTCGAGCGCCTGCAAATAGATTTTGTTTGTCCCCGGGATAATAATCGTTCTCACGCCTTGAGCGACGTGTTTGCCTTCGAGCACTTTCGCCGCGCTTTCGAGGTCGCTGATTCTGCCGTTTGTGCAAGAACCGATTATCACTTGGTCGAGTTTTATTTCTTCTTTGACGTCTTCTACAAAATGCGTGTTGGACGGCAAGTGCGGAAACGCCACCACTGGGCGAATTGTTGACAAGTCGATTGTAATGACCTTTTCGTAAGCGCTGTCGTCACCGCAAGCGAGCTTTTCGAAAGATTGACCGCAAGTCTCTTGCGTATATTCGTTTGTTTTCTCGTCGATTGGAAAAATTCCGTTTTTCGCGCCGCACTCAATCGCCATGTTACAAATTGTAAATCTGTCGTCCATAGTGAGCGAATTTACGCCTTCGCCGTCGAACTCGATTGACTTATACAACGCTCCGTCGACGCCTATCATTCCGATAATATACAAGATTACGTCCTTGCCAGAAACGTCGCTGTCGGGCTTGCCGACGAGCTTGAATTTGATAGCCGACGGCACTTTGAGCCAAACTTTTCCTGACATCATAATCGCCGCGATATCTGTGCTTCCGACGCCAGTAGAAAACGCGCCCAACGCGCCATAAGTGCAAGTGTGACTGTCCGCGCCGATAACAACCGACCACGGGCGAGCGATGCCTTTTTCTGGCAAAAGCGCGTGTTCAATGCCCATTTCGCCAACGTCGAAAAAGTTTTTCACTCCATTTTCTTTCGAAAAGTTGCGCACTGTTTTGCACAATTCCGCTGTCCTTATGTCACGGTTTGGCGTAAAGTGGTCCATAACAAACGTTACGCATTGTGGGTTGCAAAGCGCGCAACCGCTTTTGTTGAAAACGTCAATCGCGACAGGCGCGGTCACGTCGTTGGAAAGCGCCACGTCAACGTCAACCATAACGAGCGAGCCTGGCGCAAGCGCGGACTTGTCTTGCAATGACAGTCCAAGTTTGCGGGCAAGAATTTGTTGAGTCATAGAAAATTGCATACTCTACCTTCTTTATCTAAAATTTTTTTCTTCTTTTTATTGCAAATATTGTCACAATCACAATCGTAACCGCGACCAAAACGCTGACCGATATAATCGACAGCAACTGCACGTTTGTCAAGCCGTTGAGCTGAATTTGGGCGGTTTTGATATAGCCGACTTCCTCGCCGACTTGCACTGCCATCCACTCGCTTGTTGGGTCATATTTTTTGATAAGCGTGATTTTGCTTCCGTCCGCCAAGGTGGACAATATTTTGCTTTGCTCGTTTGGCAGGGCGTAAATGTTCGCCACCGAACCGAACTTGCCAGTTTTGACTTTCGCGTCTTTTTTGAGCGCAGGCGCTTGAATTTCCGTATACGGCGAGATATCGTTATATTTTACAAAACCGCGCGCAAGCGTCTTGTCCGCGTTGATATATTTGATTTCCAACCAGCCCCACACAGACACGCCACTCTCTGTCGCGACGTCGCGCACAACTTCCAACCGTTTGAAAATATCAACCGTCTCCAGCACTTCCGCCGTCTCGAATGGATATTGATAAATTTTTGTGTTTTGGTGCAAACCTTGCGCCACACTGCCAAATATCGTCTCGCTCTCTGAGCTCAACGGTTGAGTGGCGGTCGCGCTGTGAATATAGCCAAAATTGCCTTTGCCGTCAGTGATATAGAAATAATTGTCTTGCTTTGCGAGCAAAAGCGCAATCTCATTTGCCTTGAGCGAAAACACAACTTGCAAGTTGCGTGGCGAGACAAACACCGATGTGTTGACCGTCATTCGCGCCGCTGTCAAAATGTCAAAGTTGGTCGGGTGAGAATATTCCGTGTTGTCGAAACTGTTGATATATGTCAATGAGTTGTCGAGAGACAAATACATTTTGATTGACAAGTCATTGGCGCAAAGAACAAAAACATATTGCTCGCCATTGAAAGTCACCGCTTGCGCCGCCCCGTTTTTCGACGGAGTGTCGAGCAATTTTGTCGATGTCTTTTCTCGCGTGTTGATTGAGAAAATGCCCGAGCCACTGTTGGCGAACAACTTGTCGCCTATCGCGCAAAGTGTCGTGTAACTGTTGTCGGACAAAAGCAAAAAGTTGTCAAGAGTTGCGTCCTTTATTTGCGTTTTTTGCCCGATAGCAAAAAGCTTGCCGTCCGAGCTTGTCCCGACGAGCGTATCATTTGCGATTGTCACGCATGAAAAATTGAAAATGTCATTTTTTGCCGTATATTGCGATTCGACTTTTTTTGTCTCGAAATTGACTGCATTTACTTGACTGCTGTCTTGATAGAAAAATTCCCCTTGCGCGTTTGCAAAAATATGTTGCGCCGTCGCGAAGTCTTTTTCCGTCAAATATTCGAAGCCAGCGTAAGGGTCGTCAATCTTTGTCACCGCCGTGGCGGAATATTCGAAAAGCCCAAGTTTGTTTGTGGTCGAAAGTGTTACAATATGCTTGCCATTCATCGCGATATCCTTGCACTCGCCCACATAAGCGTTGCTCAGCGTGACGATTTTGTCATTTTGCGCGACAAAAATTGTGTTGTTGTGCGTGTAAGCTATCGCCTCGCCGAAAGCCGAAAACTTTGACTTGGCGGTGAGCGTAATTTTCAAATTCATATTTTGCGCGACGGCATTGTTTGGCGTGGCAAAAATAAGCGCTGTCATCGACAACACTACAAGAAGAATTATTGCGCAAAGCGCGAGAGTTTTCTTTCTCGAATTTTCCATATATCGTTATTATAGCACACGCGCGAGCAAAAACAAAATAAAATGACGACAATATTTTAAAACAAACAAATTCGTCTCGCCACAACTCTTTGGCGGAAATTCGCGAGAAAAATGCCGTTCTACATTCGTTTTGCATTTATTTTGCATTTTTTCAAGCTGTTTTTGTCTTTGCGTTGACAAAAGCGTCGCGCGATAGTAGAATTGTAGTTGAATTGTAATAGAAATTCGCCCCCAAGGAGAAAATATGAAAGGCATTATCCTTACAAATTCTTTTTATCTCACACAAAATACTATTTATCAGTCAGAAAGACTTGCGAGCGAACTGACCTATCTTGGCGTCGATATGCGCGTTCTTGCCAACTCAAACGCCGCTTTCGTCGACGGAAAAGATATCCAATCGCAGTTTGCCGATTGCGACTTTTGCATTTTTCTTGACAAGGACAAATATGCCTCGGCTATGCTCGAAAAACTCGGCGTAAGAGTTTTCAACTCGCACAAGGCGATTGAGCTTTGCGACGACAAAATGGAAACTTATATCAAGCTTTCTGGTTGCGACATTCCAATGCCACGCACCGTGAGCGGACTTATGTGCTACAATCACGATTGCCAACCGTCCGCGGAATATTATGACAAAGTGGAAGAACTTGTCGGTGGCTATCCGATAGTGGTCAAAGATTGTTGTGGGTCGCTCGGCACGGGCGTATTTCTCGCGTCCAATCGCGCGCAGTTGGAAGAACTTGTCCGTCAAGAAGTCGGCAAGCCTTATCTTGTCCAACAAGCGATTGCCACTTCTTTTGGCAGAGACGTGCGCGTCATTGTCGTCGGCAAAAAAGTCAAAGCCGCAATGCTGAGACAGTCGAACAAAGACTTCCGCTCCAACCTTGGCTTGGGCGGCAGCGCAAACGAATTTGTATTGTCGCAAGAATGGCGAGAATTGTGCGAAAAAGTCGCGACTATCCTTGACTTGGACTATTGCGGAATCGACGTTTTGTTCGGCGAAAACAACAAGCCCGTGATATGCGAAGTCAACTCCAACGCGTTTTTTGGCGGAATTGAAAAAGCGAGCGGAGAAAATATCGCGCACGCTTACGCTCGACTTATCTTGGACGAAATGCAAAACAAAGGCAAAAAATAATCAAATAAATTGCTATCAAAAGTTGCAAAACAAGGTCGCAAAAACCTAGCAATCGCGACAAAAAACATAACAATTCTTGTCAAAAAGCCAAAAATATTTGCAATCAAAAAACAAACAAACTGCAGCCCAAACTCGCAAAAATGTCGAGTGGTATGCAGTTTTTCGCTTTTTCTGTGATAAAAAGCCCCTTCTCAACCATACTAATAGAAAGGTTTGTAGGACGGCGAAAATGAAAAATAAATTTTTGTTTATCTCGATATTGGCGCTCTTGATATTCAACAGTTGCGGAGCGGTCACAATCGCGCAAGGGCTTGGCGAGACAATCGCCACAAATATGGCTTTTGCGCAAAGTTTCAACGATACAAGTTCGAACGATAACACACATTCGCAACTTTTCAACGAGACAAACTCAATTGACGGCAATCTTTCGCAAGTCAACAACGAGACAAATTCGAGCGACATTGCGCTTCCCCAAGCCACCGCCACGCGCGCAAATGGCTACCCTGAGATAACGCACTTGTTCACTCACGCTCTTATAGCTTTTCCGCAACTCGCCTTTGCGCAAGGCAACGAGATGTCGCCACATTATGACAAAGATTGCTTGACGGCGCGCGAGTTTTCCGCGATATTGGCAAGCTTGTACGCGCGGAATTATATACTTGTTTCTCCGAGTGATATTTATTCGGTTGTCGGCGGAACTGTCATAAGAAAAAAGTGCGACTTTGACGGGAAAAAGCCCTTGCTTTTGTCTTTCGACGATATCAATTACTACTCCACAAAAATGAACCGCGGAATGAATGACAAACTCGTCGTTGACATTGACGGCAACATCGCGACCTATACCGCTGGCGCGCGCAAGAAGATAAATTATGACAACGAAGTCATCACAATTGTGGAAAGTTTCGTCAAAAAATATCCGTCATTTTCTTATCGCAACGCAAAAGGCGTGATATGTTTGACTGGTTTCGACGGAATTCTCGGCTACCGCACTCAATCGGGTTCTGCCGACCGCGCAAATGAGATTGGTCGCGCGCAATTTGTTGTCAAAACGCTCAAAGAGAAAAATTGGAAGTTCGCCTGCCACTCATACGGACACTATCACACGCAAAAAATAAGCGCGCAAAAATTTGCTTCTGACACGGACAAATGGTTGCGAGAAGTCTCTCCGATAATTGGAAAAACTGACATTTATTGCTTCCCTTTTGGCGAATATGATATGCTCGAAAATGACGCGCTGTCCGCCAAACAAAAACACTTGCTCGCGAGCGGTTTTTCTATGTTTTGGGGAGTGGGCGACAGTCCTTTCTTTGGCAAAATTCCTTTTGAACAAAGCGTAACGGAAAAATGCTCATTTATGGACAGAATTCCGCTCGACGGCTATTCTTTGCGCAATATCGACCTGTCGAAATACTTCGACGCGAACACAATTCTTGACCCAGCCCGCCCGCGATAAAACAACTTCACCGCACTTTACGCAACTTCGCTACAATTTTTACGCAACTTTACTACAATCTTGCATAACTTCACTACATTACTGCACAACTTCACTGCAATCTTGCATAACTTCACTACAGTTTTTACGCAACTTCACTACAACTTTGTGGACAACTTTTCCCACCGTGTATATCAATTGCAACCGCTTGCAAGCGTTTTGCGCGCTTTTGGAACAAATTTGATTATAAATATATTGCGTACGCGCGCGTTGTGTGATATACTTATTATATTGTAATCTTTACACAAGAAAAAGGCGAGAGGAATCATGATGATAAACATACACAACAACATTCTTTCTGTCAACGTCAATCAACTTGGCGGCACTTTGACAAGCTTTGTTGACAAACAAACAAGCGCTGAGCTTTTGTGGCAAGGCGACGAGAAAAGTTGGACGGGACAAGACGTTGTAATTTTCCCTTTTGTAGGGCGCCTCAACAACAAGTCATACACTGTCGACGGCAAGAAATATTCGCTCGACATTCACGGTTTTGTGCCAACAACAAAGCTCGATATAGTCGAGGCGCGCGACCAATCTGTCACTCTCGGTTGCCACTTTGACGAGCGCACTTTGGCGCAATATCCTTACAAGTTCAACTTTTTGACCACTCGTTCGGTTGACGAAACCGCCACCCTTACCACACAATTTGTGGTCGAGAATCTCGACGACAAGACGATTTATTTTGGCTTGGGCGGTCACCCCGGCTTGCAACTTTGTGGAGAAACAAACGCGAACGGCGAGTTGGAAACGACAGGAAACTTTCTCGATTTTGGCAAAAAAGTAAGCCTGCGATATGTCACTTTGGACGATAACGGTCACTTTGTCACGGGCGAAAAAGACTTTGGCGCGATTGACAAATTGGAGCTTTCCAAGGCGCTTATGCGACAATATAAATGCATAATTCTTCAAGGTATGCCGTCACAATTTACCTTTGTTCGCAAGGACGGCAAAAAGATAAAATTTGACATTGGCGACGCGCCCTTCCTTGGCGTGTGGTCGGACGAAAAGTTCGGCGAATATATGTGCGTTGAGCCGTGGCTGACACTGCCTGACACAATCAAACCGCACTCGGAACTGTCACAAAAGCCAACGATATTGAGCCTCGAAAAAGGCAAAACATATACATACAAATATACAATGCAAGTGATTTGACGATTGCAATTCTGATTGTACCGTTTGATTACTTTTACGCAACACAAGTGATTTGACGATTGCAAGATTGTTTTGCAAGTTCGATTGCAAGCGCACAAGTGATTTGCCAACTGCAATTCTGATTGCGCCGTTTGATTACTTTTACGCAACACAAGTGATTTGCCAACTGCAAGATTGATTGATATCAAACTCAAAAAATAACAAAACTTATCAACACTTTGTCCACACTGACAAAGAAAGGGGAGACTTATGCTGACAAGATACGAAGTTTTTGGAAAGAGCCTTGCTCGCGCTGGGAATTATAGAATTCCTGCAATATTACTCACCAAGCACGGCACGCTTGTTGCTTGCGCTGACGAAAGATGGTTTGGCGGTGGCGACAACCCGAACAGAATTGACAAGGTTGTTCGTCGTTCGACTGACGGCGGAGTGACTTGGGGCGAGACAATTGTTCTCAAAAAGGAATTTGGCGAACGCAAGCTCAAGGCGTCCGCAAGCATTGACCCTTGCATGCTTTATGACGAAAAGACTGACACTATATTTTGCATTTTTGCGCACACTCCATCGGGAGTTGGCATTTTGACTTCCGTCAAAGGAAAAGGACTGACGGCTGACGGCGATCGCATTCTCTATGGCGACAACAAAAAAGCTTTCTTGCGCGACGGCAAAATTTTTGTTGACAACGTCATGACGGCGATGAGCGTTGACAAAGAAGGCAACATTACTGACAAGGCTGGGCAAAACCTTGGCAATATCAATGTCGGCGGTGGCAAGTTCAAAGAGAAAAACACTTTCTTCTTGTGCATTTCACACAGTTGCGACGACGGCTTGACTTGGAGCGAACCAGTTTGTCTCAACAATCAAGTCAAAGAAGATTATATGAGCTTTCTTGGCGCAGGCCCGGGCGTTGGGCTTGTCATCAAGAATGGCGCTCACGCAGGGAGATATGTTTTCCCGATATATTACAACACAGCAAGCGGAGCAATCTTGATGCTGTCGGCGGCAATGATTTACAGCGACGACCAAGGCAAAACTTGGCAACGCGGCAAGTCGCCAAACCACGCGCGCAAGCACGGAATCATTCCTATTTGTCCGCGATTCTTGTTGCCGTTCGACCAGATAACAGAGACTCAATTGATAGAATTGCCCGACGGCTCGCTCAAACTTTTTATGCGCAACCACGCAGGCAAAAAATTGATAATGACCGCGATAAGCGATGACGGCGGAGAGAGTTGGCGCGATTGCAAGTTCCAACCGCAACTCGACCAACCGATTTGTCAATGCAGTGTTATCACCGCAGACGACAACGGACGCGTGGCGACTTTGTTTCTCAACGCTGCCAGCAAAACCGCTCGAACAAACGGCACAATTCGCTTGTCTTATGACTATGGCGAGACGTTCGAATATTCGCGACAACTCAAAGACGGCGACTTTGTCTACAGCTCAATGGCGCAATTGCCCGACGGACAAATTTGCGCGCTCTATGAGACAAGCACACAACACGAAAGTATAGAATTGGCAAAATTCCCTATTGATTGGATAAAGGAGAACTAATTATGGCAAATTTGAGACGTGGTATTATTGTTTCTTGTCAAGCAGTCAAAGGCGAACCGCTTTTTGACCTTGGCATAATGAAGCATTTCGCTTACGCCGCTGTCAAAGGCGGAGCGGTTGGCATACGCGCAAACTATGTCAATGATATCAATGATATTATGACGCGCGTAGACGTGCCAGTGATTGGCATTATCAAGGCGGTTTATCCGCAAAGCGACGTTTATATCACGCCCACGCTCAAAGAAGTGCGCGAATTGTTGGAAAACACAAAGTGTCAAGTCATCGCTCTCGACTGCACAAGGCGCGACCGCCCGAACGGCGAACAGCTCGCCGACCTTGTCGCGTATATCAGAAAAAACGCGCCGACAATCGAGATTATGGCTGACTGCTCTGACTTCCAAGACGCTCAAATGGCTGACAAGCTCGGCTTTGATTACATCGGTTCGACAATGCGCGGCTACACCTCTTACACGACGGGAATGTCCATTCCTGATTGCGACTTTTTGCGCAAATTGGTGACGAGTTTCCCTGAGCGTAAGATTATCGCGGAAGGCGGAATTTGGGAGCGCGAACAGCTGAGAGAAGTCTCGCGTTGCGGAGTTTATTCAATAGTAATCGGCAGCAGCATTACACGCCCAAAAGATATTACGCAAAGATTCGTTGAGGCTTTGGAACTATGCTAACAATCGGAGTTGACGTCGGTGGCACCGGCATAAAAAGCGCCCTTATTGACGTGGTCGATCCACAAAATCAAGATACCTATCGCATTCTTGACAATTTTTGGGTCGCGACAGAAGGCAATCGCGGTCGAGACATAATTCTCGCGAACATTTGCAAGGCTGTCAATCATTTCGACTTGTCTCAATGCGAGCTTGTCGCAGTCTCGAGCGCAGGCACAATCGACTGGGACAGCGGACGAGTAATCTATGCGACAAACGCGTTGCGCGGTTTCACGGGGCTTGAGCTGACAAAAACGCTGTCCAAAACTCTCGACACAAAAGTCGTCGCAATCAATGACGCTGTCGCGGCGCTTATCGGCGAAGTTTTTCTCACGGATATGCCCTACAGCGACAAAGTAATGATGTTTACGCTTGGCACTGGGCTTGGCTCGTCCATTCTCACCTCGCGCAAACTGGACAAACATTCCATTCGCGACACTCAAAGCGGTCATATGCCGCTGCACCCCAACGGCAGAAAATGTTTCTGTGGCAACAAAGGTTGCGCGGAATGTTATGTGTCGGCGACTGGGCTCAAAGCGAATGCAGGCACAGACAATTTGAACGAAGTTTTCTCCAACAAGGACAAATATGCAAAAGCGTTGGACGCCTTTTATTCTGACTTTGTAATGACGCTTGCAAACACAATTTCCAACTATAAGCCAAACGCGATTATCGTCGGCGGTGGCGTCATCGAAGCGCGCGAATTGTGGTGGAATGACTTCCTTGACAGATACAACGTCTTGCTCGACACTCCAATTTCCACCGCAAAACTCGGCAACAAAGCAGGCGCGCTCGGCGCTGTCTATGCGGCGTTGAACGGGATATTCAAAGAACAATAACCGAAAATTGTCCGACCAAGTTTACTTGGAGAAACAACTTGTCCAAAGCAAACAAAAAATAGAAAATTCTATCAAATTAGCAGAAAAGTAAGTTAGTAAGTAAGTTAGTTAGTAAGTAAGTAAGTAAGTTAGTTAGTTAGTAAGCAAGTTAGTTAGTAAGTAAGTAGATTAGTTAATAAATAGCAAACCAATTAAATAGCAAATATATTAAAAAGAGGTACAATATGGATACTACAAAATTCAAAGGTATTTTCCCTGCATTGCTCACGCCTTTTACAAAAGACGACCAAATCGATGCAAACGCAATTGACAAACTTGTCAAAATGAACATCGCAAAAGGTGTAAACGGCTTCTATGTGGGCGGTTCTACTGGCGAGGGCTTGTTGCTGACAGTTGACGAAAGAAAGCAATTGTTCAAGGCTGCCGCTGACGCGAACGAAGGCAAAACAACGCTTATCGCGCACGTTGGTTCTATCAACACAGCTCACTCAATCGAGATGGCAAAATATGCCGAAGAGATTGGCTATGACGCAATTTCTGCGGTTGCGCCTTATTACTATTCATTTGGCTATGAGGCAATCAAAGGCTATTACAACGACATCGCAAACAGCGTTGACATTCCTATGATTATGTACAACTTCCCTGCTGCAAACGGCTTCAACTTCAACAAAACTATGGCGGAAGATATGTTCCAAAACAAGCATTTTATCGCGATAAAGCACACAAATGCCGACCTTTATATGCTCCAACAATTCAAGTCGATGGAGTGCAAACCAATCGTTTACAATGGTTTCGACGAAATGTTGGTCGCAGGGCTTTCTATGGGCGCTGACGGCGGAATTGGTTCGACATACAACTTTATGGCAGAAAAATTTGTCGCTATCTACAAGGCTTTCAACGCAAACGATATCGCGCGCGCAAAGGCTATCCAAGAAGACGTAAACGAGATTATCACAATTCTTATCAAATATGGCGTTTTTGCAATGGAAAAAGGCGTTTTGACAGAAATGGGAATAAATATGGGCGATTGCCGCAAGCCATTCTTGCCACTCAGCGATGACGGCAAAAAAGCTTGCAAGCATATCATCAAATTGTTGGCGAAATAATCAATGTTGTGCGACAATTGTCCAAGACATTGCGCCGTTGACCGCTCGGAGAAGCGGGGCTATTGTGGGCAAAGCGACAAGCTTTCGCTCGCGCGCGCCGCTCTCCACCTGTGGGAAGAACCGATTATAAGCGGCGCTCGTGGCAGTGGCGCAATCTTTTTTGCGGGCTGTCAGCTCAAATGCGTTTTTTGCCAAAACTTCGAGGTCTCGCGCGGAAAAGGCAAAGAGATATCCATTCACCGCCTTGCGGAAATTTTCCAAGAACTGGAAAGCGCTGGCGCGCACAATATCAACCTTGTCACCGCCAGTCATTATGTCGACCAAATAATTCAAGCCGTCAATATTTATCAACCGAAAATTCCACTGCTTTTCAATTGCGGTGGCTATGAGACGATTGATACAATCAAAAAGCTTGACGGAATCGTCGATATTTTTTTGCCTGATTTTAAGTTCGCCGACAACGCGCTCGCGCAAAGATATTGCAACGCGCCCGACTACTTCGAACGCTGTTCCGACGCAATTCTCCAAATGCGCAAGCAAGTCCCACGCGACGTTGTCGTGGACGGAATTATGCGTCAAGGAATGATTATCAGACACTTGCAATTGCCGTCCGCGCTCAACAACACGCTACAATTTGTTGAGTGGTGCCGTCTCAATCTCGACAAGTCAACCTATATATCGCTTATGGGACAATATTTTCCGTGCGGACAAGCGGCAAACTTCCCCGAGCTCAATCAAAAATTGAAACCTTTGGAATACAAAATTGCAATCGCGCGATTGGAAAAATATGGCTTCGACAACTCTTATGTGCAAGAATTGCGCAAAGAAGAAAAAGAATATGTGCCAGACTTTAACTTCCAAGGCGTGTAAGTAACAAAAGGAGAAACTATTATGGAACTTGACTTGACAGACTTGCTCGCGCAAGCGACACAAATGTTGCCTTTGGCGCATTGTCCATATTCGCATTATTCCGTTGGTTGCGCCCTGCTCGACAGCAATGGCGATATTTTTGTCGGTTGCAACGTCGAGAACGCAAGTTTTGGCGCGACGATATGCGCCGAGAGAGTGGCGATGACTTCCGCAATCGCTCACGGGTCACACAATTGGCTCGCTATGGCGATTGTCTCTGACGGAAGAACACCTTTTCCGTGCGGAATTTGTCGTCAATTTGCGAGCGAATTTGTCAGTGATAACTTTGTGATAATTTGTCGCGGAAGTGACGGCGTTGCCACATCAACCACACTGGGACAACTTTTGCCACAAGCGTTTTGAGCTGTTCTCAATTTTTGAGTTTATTTCATTTTTTGAGCTGTTTTCATTTTTTGGCTCTATAAACTTTCCAAGCGCTATCCCCTTGCATTATTACAAACTTTTGAGTAGCTTTCAATTTTTTTACTTCTCGAGTAATTTTCGAATTTTTAATTTTCTACAATGTCCAATCTTCGTCTTCTTCGAGCTGACTTATCACCCAATGGTCGCTCTCGTCTTTGAGCGCCATTACAAGGTTACTGCTGTCCACAAGGCGTGGCAAACTGCGTTTTATTCTTTCGGTGACGTTTTTGTTCAATTTTTCCATTTCCATTCTCCCACACAATATTTGTTAAACGCAAAAGTCGACCTGTTGTGACAAGCCGACTTTTTTTGAGCGCTCAAACATTACAAATAGTTTGGTCGAAAAATATGTTTTCTATACTTTGTATATTAATTTTCTATCGCGCGCGTCAAGGTTTGCTCGACACGCGCTTGTTTTTTGTTTTGTTGTTTGCAACATTTCGCTTTTTTAGCGTTGTGTCATTTGCAACAATTGAGCTTTTCGCTTTTGTATTATATCGTTTATAACATTTGCGCTTATTTAGCGTTGTGTCATTTGCAACAATTGAGCTTTTCGCTTACTGTTATTTGATAACGATTTGCGCTTGTTTCTTTTTTGCCGCAACGTTGGCTATCAATTTGAATATCTCAACAAACACAATTACAATCGCCGCAAGCCCTATGCAGGTCGCAAGATTTGCAATACTCAAAGGAGCAAGCTTGAACATTGTGTTGACTCCTGGGATATAGATTACAAGAATTTGCAACGCAAAGCCCGCAAGGAATGACATATTGAGGAACTTGTTGTTGAATGTTTCTTTGCAGAAAAGCGTTCTGTCAGACTTGACGTTGAACGAGTGGAAAAGTTGAATTGTTGACAATGTCAAGAATGTCATTGTTTGACCAATCGCAAGACTTCCTTCGAGAACTGTGCCGATTGTAAACGCCGATATAGAAAGCGCGCCGAAAATAATACCTTCGAACAAGATTTTGTATATCATACCGTTTGCAAAGAAGCCTTCCTTTTTTGGTCGAGGAGCTTCCAACATAATGTTCTTGGTCGCAGAGTCCATTCCAAGCCCGAATGCAGGCAACGAGTCAGTGATAAGGTTTATCCACAACAAGTGTATCGGCAAGAGTGGCACGCCCCACAACGCGTCCGTCATAAACATCGAGATGATTGACGCGACAAAAATTGTGAGCACTTCGCCAAAGTTGGACGATAGCAAATAGCGCACGCACTTTTTGACGTTGGCGTAAATGCCACGACCTTGTTCAACCGCGTTGATAATTGTCGCAAAGTTGTCATCAACAAGAATCATATCCGCCGCTTCCTTGGAAACGTCCGTGCCAGTTATGCCCATTGCGCAACCGATATCGGCTTTTTTGAGCGCAGGCGAGTCATTGACACCGTCGCCAGTCATAGCGACAACCATATCTTTTTTCTGCCACGCCTCGACAATTCTAACCTTGTCTTTTGGCGCGACACGAGCGTAAACTGAGAATTCTTCGATATGCGCGTCGAGTTCTTTGTCGGACATTTTTTCGAGTTGCTCCGACGTAATAGCGCGGTCGCCCTCGCGGAAAATTCCGAGTTCGCGAGCGATAGCGGTGGCGGTCGTTATGTGGTCGCCAGTAATCATAATTGGGCGAATGCCCGCTTTCTTTGCTTCTTCGATTGCCACTTTGACTTCTGGACGGCTTGGGTCAATCATTCCAATCAAGCCCAAGAAAGTCATATCTTTTTCCAGCGTTTCGTCAACGACAGGCATTTTGTCGAATTCTTTTATGCCAAGCCCGAGCACTCTCAGCGCTCTTTCCGCCATATTTGTGTTGGCGTTGGTCGCTTGCTCAATAAACGGCGATGGCACGCTCAATTTGAACATATTGTCAGGCGCGCCCTTTGTGACAGAAATGAACTTTTTGCCCACTTGCAGCACAACGGTCATCAACTTTCTTTCGCTGTCGAAAGGCAAGTCGCCCACGCGTTTGATATCGCCAAAAGCCTTGCCGAGCTTGTTGTTTATCTCGATAAGGGCTGTTTCTGTCGGGTCGCCAAGGCGTTTTTCTACGCCGTCGACAATGTCAATTTTCGCATCGCAACAAAGCGCAAAATATTGCAACAATTGAACTTTTTTCTCGTCCAATGTCATTCCGTTTGCAAGCGGAAGTTGTTCACCATCGAAAAGTTCTGTGCAAGTCATTTTGTTCTGTGTCAAAGTGCCAGTCTTGTCCGAGCAAACTATGCTTGTGCAACCAAGCGTTTCTACCGCAGGCAACTTCTTGACAATTGCGTTTTGTTTGGACATTTTTTGAACGCCAATCGCAAGAGAGATGGTTACAACGGTGGCAAGTCCTTCTGGGATAGCTGCGACCGCCAACGCGACTGCCGTCTTGAAAGCGTCAAGCCAAGTCAGTCCGTTCAATTTTTCCATTACGAAAACAACCGCGCAAATGATAATCGCAATCAAACCAATAGCCTTGCCGACTTGGGCAAGTTTGATTTGCAAAGGAGTTTGCGAGTCGTCTTTTTCCAACAACATACCAGCGATTTTGCCGATTTCCGTTTGCATTCCAACCGCGGTAACTATCGCTTCGCCATGTCCGTTTGTGACAAACGTTGACGAAAACAACATATTTTTTCTGTCGCCGAGTGGCAAATTTTCGCCCTCGAGAACCGCTACATTTTTTGTAACCGCAAGCGATTCGCCCGTCAGCGCTGATTCTTCGACTTGCAAGTTGGAGCATTCGAAAAGTCTCGCGTCGGCAGGAATAAAGTCGCCCGCCTCAACCAAAATTATGTCGCCTGCAACAAGTTGGTCAGTGCTGAGTTCTTGCACAAGCCCGTCACGACGAACTTTGCAAGTCGGCGACGACATTTTTTTGAGCGCGTCAAGTGATTTTTCCGCCTTGTCCTCTTGGAATACGCCCAAAATAGCGTTTACGATTACGACAAAGAAAATTATTGCGCTCTCGAACCATTCTTTCGGGTCAATACAAAGCGAAACGATTGCTGCGATTATCAAGATTATCAAAAGAATATCTTTGAATTGCAACAAAAATTTAACAAAAAGGCTCTGTCTTTTTTTGCTTTGCAGTTTGTTTTCTCCAAACTCGCCACGCGAATTGATGACTTGTTCTTGCGACAAGCCCGTTTCGCGGTTGCTGTGGAATCTTTCCAACAGCTCGTCAGTAGATTTTCTGTACATTTTTTCCTCTCTGAACCTATGTTTTGTATTTATAAAACAAAAAACCTTCACCCAATTTATTCAAAAGAGTGAAGGTCTTGCGAATCCTTTCGGACTGGCATGCCGAGCTTGCGCTGTGTTGACGACATGACAAGGTTTTCCCACGCTACTCCCCTTCGGAGATTCGATTTACATTTTTATTATAAACCCGTTCGCAATATTTGTCAACTGCGATTAAAAAATAAAATGTTGCAACTTCTTGAAATTTTTAACAAAATGTGTTAAAATGGCTATATATAGATATATTGTAAAATAATAGTAAAATATTTATCAATAATCTTGTCGAAAACGACCAAAATTTATAGAAAAACAAAAAACAACTCAAAAAAATATCCAAACAAACATTTAAGGGAGAAAATATGGAAAATTTGGAAAAATATGTCTCGATTGTACCCACCGCCAACCAAAAAGCTATCGAAGAAATGGGCTTCTATGTCTTTGCGCACTTCGGAATGAACACTTTTACCGGGCTTGAATGGGGGGACGGCAAGGCTGACCCAGCGCTTTTCAATCCAACCAATCTCGATTGCAATCAATGGTGCTCCGTCATCAAAAAACTCGGCGCGAAAGGAATCATCGCCACCGCAAAACACCACGACGGCTTTTGTTTGTGGCAAACTGACACGACCGATTATTGTGTCAAAGCCAGCCCTTTCCGTGGCGGAAAAGGCGACGTTATCCAAGAGTTGAGCGAGGCTTGCGCAAAAAGCGGACTGAAACTCGGCATTTATCTTTCGCCGTGGGACAGACACTCAGAGTATTATGGCACGGAAAAATACAATGACTTTTATTGCGACCAAATGACGGAATTGCTCACGCGTTATGGCGACATTTTTACAATTTGGCTCGACGGCGCGTGCGGTTCTTTTATGGACGGCAAGCCTATGCAAAAATATGATTTTGCAAGATATTACGCCCTTGCGCGCAAACTTCAACCGAATTGCGCCATTTCCAATTGTGGGCCTGACGTGCGTTGGGTAGGCAACGAAGGCGGACAATGCCGACAAAGCGAATGGAACGTTGTGCCACGCTTTGGCTTTGACGTCCAAGCGGTAATGAGCAATTCTCAACAAACTGACGCTGGCAAGTTCGAGGGCAAAATTGATTGTATCAGCGAAGATTTGGGCAGTCGCGAAGTGTTGAAACATTTCGACGAATTCATTTGGTATCCCGCGGAAGTTGACGTCTCTGTCCGCCCGGGGTGGTTTTTCCACGAAAATCAAAACAAGAAAATAAAAAGCGTTGACAAATTGCTCGACATTTATTACAATTCCGTCGGTGGCAACTGCATGTTGTTGCTCAACATTCCGCCTGACAAAAGCGGTCAAATAAACCAAGCCGACGTGACAGTTTTGCAAGCGCTCGGCGCAAGAATTGACAGCGCTTTCGCGACAAAAATTGACGCAAAGGCGAGCGAGACGGTCGTCGAAGAAAAGTTGGAAAACGGCGAGAAACTCATTACCTATACGACAAAATATACTTTCGCCGCAGCAAAAATTGACAAAGCGGTCATTATCGAAGACATTGACTTTTCTCAGCGCGTAGAAGAATTTGAGCTCGGAACAATCGTCAACGGCGCATACAAAACCTTGCGCGCAGGCACGGTCATCGGGCACAAAAAGATTGCGCTTTTCGACGAGATAACAACTGACAACTTGATTTTTACAATCAAGCGTTGCAGACTTGAGCCACACATACGGTCTTTCGAGATATATCTCTCTGACGGACAACAACCGCAACATTCGCCTTTTGCAAAAGCTCGCAAAGCGATAACCAAGTTTTTTAGCAAAATAAGTTATAGAATTTATGTTTCCAACGCGAACAAACAACGCGCGAAAAAAGAAAAACTTGCAGAAAAAACAGCTTCTTCCGCGAACGAGAAAAAGTAATTATATTGGAGAAATTATGAAAAAAACTTTTTTTAGATTTTTGGCGTTGGCGCTTGCGTGCGCGCTTTGTATGACATTTTTTGTCGCTTGTTCTTCCTCGCAAGAAACTGTGGAAAAGGATATTTTCTTTTCCAAATGGCAAGCTGATATCAAGGACGACGCTTTGCTCAAGAACATTGTCATCGCTGGCAGTCACGACGCAGGCACGGTAACCATGACAAGCATGGCTTGCACTCAGAGCTCCGACATCAAGTCGCAACTCAAGGCTGGCGCGCGCTATTTTGACTTGCGCGTGGCAAAGTCGGGCGACGAATACAAGATGTTCCACGGCCCCATCAAAGGGGTGGCTTTCGAGCCAATCGCAAATGATATCAAAGCTTTTCTCGTCGAATTCCCAACGGAAACGCTCATTCTTGACTTCCAACACTTCGAAAACTCAAAGGAAGGAACGCTTGCGATTATCGAAAAAGTCGGCTTGGACAAGTTGGCGATAAAGAACACTTCCACTCTGTCAGAACTTGATTTTGTTGACACTCTCACCTTAGGACAATGTCGTGGCAAGGCGCTGATTTTGTGGGGAGACCGCGAGGACGGCGACTATTTTGGGCGCGATTATCTTTTCCGTCGCAACAATGACGGCGGTTCGCTCGTCGGCGCGGCGCTCGATTCTTATTATGATTCTGGCTTGCAAAAATTGGAAAGCGCAAAATTTATCTCACAAGCGTTGCCAAATTATTACAATCGTTTTGCCAACAAAAACAAAGGGCTTTTTGTCTTGCAAGGACAACTCACTTCTCCTTATTTGGGAAGTCTCAAAGAGCTCGAGGACGGTCACTCGGCAAATATGAGCGCGTTTGTCAACTCGTTGGCAAGCGACAAAGACAAGTTGGCTGTCACAAATATAATAATGCGCGATTTTGTAACCGACGGCAGAAAAATAGAAGAAATTATCTCGCTCAATCTTGCAAAAGGGCTTGTCAAAGAAAGTTCTATCGTACAATTCCAGTCGAAAACAAAGCTTGCGTAAACGTTGCAATTTGCTACTTGTCACAACACAACTTGCGTAACAATTGTAATTTGCTTTGTGTAAGTCACTTGTCGAAAACAAAGCTTGCGTAAACATTGTTAAAGTTGCTTGTCACAACACAACTTGCGTAACAATTGTAACTGTTCAAAACACAAATTTTAAATGAAAAAAACCGCAATAAAATGCGGTTTTTTTTGTCGCTTTGTTATGTTTTTGGCTTACTTTATTTTGATAGTATTTTCTTGCGCAAATAGCATCTCGACAACAACATCATTGCCTTCGCGCTCGATTTGCAAGACAAGTTTGTCGCCGATTTTCGCCTTCCACAGCATATCGCTCAGGACAAAACTGCGATTGACTACTATGTTTGCCACTTCTTTGCCGTCGGCGCTCAACAACTGCGCTGACTTTATTATATCGCCAGCCGAAAGTTTGCCATATGCCAACATTTTTGGGTCAACGCTTGCGACGATAACTTCTTCTTCGATATGTGTCTCCCCTGTCGCCTTGTCAAAGACCGCCCAACTTTGCGTTATTGTGGTGGTGATACCCACCAACGCTTTGTCAAAGTCGCGCGCGATAACTTTGTCCGCAATGCTTGTCGCGACAACTGACGGAATTGCATAACCGATATTCTCAATGCCCGTTTTTTGAATTTTTGCATTGACAATTCCTATCAAGTCGCCATTGGTGTCAAAAAGTCCACCGCCTGAGTTTCCGCCGTTTACCGCGGCGTCAATGCGAATTACGCGCACAATGTTTCTTTTCCCTGCCTCTGACAACAACTCTATTTCTATCAGCTCAGAGTCAACGCTCACAATGCCCGACGTCGCCGATATGCCACCGCCGGTTGGGTTGCCGATCGCAACAACCGCGTCGCCAGCGCACACTTTGCCAGAGTCAGCCACAACGATTTCTTGCACGTTTTCCGTCTTAAAATAGTCATTTTGCACATGGAGCACCGCGATATCGTTTACAAGCGAACCGCCAACATATGTCGCGAGAATGTCCTTTCCTTTGATATAATCGCCGTTGTAATCTCTGCCAAAAGGCTTGATTATGATTTGTTTGGAAAAGCCATCGTCTTGCGCCGTGCGCTCATAGACCACGTGATAATTCGTGATAATATAAGCTCCGCCAGTGCGATTTCCGTTGGCGTCTTTCTCGAGTTTATAGACAACTCCCGCTCCGCCCGACATCACTTCTTTCGTTTCTGGCGCGCCGCCCCAAATTGAATTTTGAGTAACAACGAACTTGGAAAAAATGCTCACCACCGACCTTATAGCCTTGTTTGTCGCATATTGAATGGAATTTGGCGCGTTCAACGTCAAATATTTTTCTAGAAATTCGTCATAAGTAGCGGTTGGGTTCGCTTCGCAATATTTCGCAAACAAGTCGTCAATGCTGACATTTTCGCCCTTCAAACTTGCGAGCCACTGTTGCTCATTGCCAACAAAGCCGTTGTCCACGGCGATTTGATAGGCAGATTTGCCTGACGTGTCAACTTCTTGACAGCCCACAAACAGAAAGCAAGCCCCCAACATAGCGACCAACATTGCTATGATAATGACCTTTTGCCATACGCGAGAAGTGTGCATAATATCCCTCCGAGATTTCTTTTAAGTTTTGCTCAGTCGCGATTGCGCGCGCCGAGCGTTAATATTGAATTTTTTGTAAGTTTTTTCGCTAACTTTCTTTGCAACATTTAAAAACTTTTTCACTAGTTTTTTTGCGAGCGTTTTGCTAACTTTCTTTGCAACATTTCAAAACTTTTTCGCGAGCGTTTTTTGTTGCAACTTGCAAGATTTATGTATTGATAGCGTGCCTTACAAGAGCATATACTTATTATATCTATAAAAGTCAAAAAAAACATTAAAATTGTGTAAATAATGTGTAAATAATTTTGTTTTTTCCATTATTGCGTGTTTTTGGCTTGTTTCCGACTTTCTTTCGACGCCCTTTCGACTTTCTTTGAGATATTTTCGTTGATTGTATTCTACAAATTTATTATTAGCAAAACAATCTCGCCACAAAACACGCAAATTTTAGGATATTTTGTTCAAAATAGCTTTCTTATATTCGAGATTGTAGTATAATAAAGCTATACACAAGGAGATTTTGCTTATGTTTAGAGGCATACAAAGAATTGTCGCAATGAACAAAGAAGTGGAAAAGTCCGTCGAGCAACGAGACGAAAACGGCTTGCTTTTGCTCAATATGACCGTTTTGGACGATAGCAATTTTATTTCGCCCTTTTCTTATCACGAGGCGCAAACGCTGTCCGAGGACGCGTCCAATTTTCTCGACAAAGCGCTCAAGCCAGCGCGCTACAAAGAGGACATTCACTTGCAGATTCACAGCAATGTGATTGACGACGAAGAAAAGCAAGTCTATGCGCAAGCGATAAAGACGCATTATTACGAATGTTATATCGCCGAAAAACAAAATATCAAACGCGACGTTATTCTCGCGGCTTTTATGTTGCTCGCTGGGGTGGCATTTCTCTTGCTTATGTTGCTTGCGAATCACTTCTGGGCAAGCGCGATAACAAACGAGATTCTCGACATAATCGCGTGGGTTTTTATGTGGGAAGCCGCCGATATTTTCTTTCTTGAGCGCAAAGTTTCCACTTGGAAACAACAACGGAATATCAGTCTTTGCAAGGCAAAAATTACTTTTTTGCCACTGACAAACAAAAAAACTCAACCACAACCACTCGTTGACAAACAAGAAAATTAATTACTATCAACCTTGTCCAAAAAAACTGCAATCAGTTTTTGACAAACAAGAAAATGACCACAATCCAAATTGTACAAACAAGAAAATTTGACCGCAATCAACAACTCAACAAAAAATTGCGCGCGCGTGAGCTTTTGCATTGACGGCAAGCTTTCGATGCCGTATAATACAAAGTGTAACTCCCCTATATTATAATAATTATTACAATACTATATACTCCGCGTCGCTGTCACGCAAAAGGAAGGTTCGACTTGGAAGAAAAATATATCAACAACAATTGGCTTTTTCGCTTTGGCGAGAATGTCGGCGACGAGTTTGCAAATGACTTGCAAGACTATTCTGCGATAGGTTTGCCACACAGTTTTGGCATTCCTTACTATGGCGAAAAGGACTTTTTTGTTGGCTATGGCTGTTATTCTCACCAACTGATTTTGGAAGCAAAAGACACAGAACAAGCGATATGTATTGAGTTTGGCGGTGTTTTCCAAGTGGCGGAAGTCTTTCTCAATGGCAAATTTGTCGCAAAACACGAGGGCGGTTACAACGCTTTTGTTTGCGATATTTCGTCTTGCGCGCAAGTCGGCGCAAACACGCTTTTTGTGCGCGTCAACAACTTGTGGCAAGCCACTCTTGCTCCGCGCGCTGGCGAACACACTTTCAATGGCGGAATTTATCGCGACGTCAAACTCTTGACTTTCCCGACAAAACACATTGATTGGAAAGGCGTTTTTGTCTCAACAAGACGCGTGGCGCACTCTCAAGCGGAGATTTGCATATCAACCGAGACGACAAATTGTATTGGGCAAACCTTGCTTTCGACCATTCTTGACAAAGACGGCAACGCTGTCGCAAAGGCAAGTTGCGTTGTTGCAAAGCAAGTTTCCAGCCAAGTTTTGACGATAACCGCCCCACAACTTTGGTCGCCTGACAAGCCCTACCTTTACACCTTGCAAAGCGAGATTTGCGACGACAAGTTGCAAACGACTTTCGGCGTACGCACAATTTTGTGGGACAAAGACACGGGCTTTTTCTTGAACGGCAAGCGCCTTTTGCTCAACGGCGCAAACGTGCATCAAGACCACGGCGGTTGGGGGGACGCGGTCACGCACACCGCAATCGCGCGCGACGTCGCGATGATGAAAGAGTGCGGTTTCAACTTTATCCGCGGTTCGCATTATCCGCACCACGAACAATTTGCGCGAGAATGCGACAAACAAGGAATGTTATTCTGGAGCGAAAACGTTTTCTGGGGCATTGGCGGTTTCAAGGCTGACGGCGATTGGGAATCAAGCGCTATGCCACTGCTCAAAGAACAAGTCGCGCCTTTCGAACAAAGCTTGCGCGCGAGCCTTGCCGAAATGGTAAGAATCAATCGCAACAGTCCGTCGGTTGTTTGTTGGAGCATGGGCAACGAGATGTTTTTCTCTGACAAAAAAGTCCTTTCTGCGGCGCGCAAACTCGTGTCGCGACTTGTGGAATATTCTCACGAGATTGACCCTACTCGCCCAGCTGCAATCGGTGGCGTTCAACGCGGTGGCTTTGACACTCTCGGTGATATTGCAGGCTACAACGGCGACGGCGCGACGCTTTTCAAGCACCCGAGCAAGCCAAATGTAGTCGCGGAATATGGCAGTATTCCAGCCTATCGACCGGGCAAATATGACTTGTATGAGACGGCTGGCAGCGACGAATATTATCCTTGGCGAGCAGGTCGCGCGATTTGGTGTGGCTTCCACCACGGCAGTATTGCCGACATTGGCAATCTTGGAATTGTAGATTTATACCGCCTGCCTTTGCGCGCGTGGTACGCCTATCGCGAAAAGCTTCGCGGAATTGCTCCGCCGACTTTTTCTTCCAAGGGCGCGCCCGACCATATGACACTTTTTGCTGACACGACAACGATAACCGCAAACGGAACGCAAGGCGCTTTTCTTGTGGCGCAAGTTTGCGACAAAGACGGCCGTCGCGTTCGCGGAAACTTCGATATCACAATGCGCGTTCTCTCTGGTGGCGGACTTTTGCCAACTGGCAAAGAAATGCTCTTTTCCGAGGCGTCAAAAAGCTCTTTCGACGGAGCGTGCGCGATAGAATTGCGCGGTTATTTTGGTGGCGAAAGCGTGATTGAATGTTCTTGCAAAGGGCTGACAAGCGCTACTGTTGCGATAAATATTGTCGGCGACGAGAATTATTGCGGACAAGAAATAATTTATCCGCTCGCTCCGCAAGAAAAAATTGACGACATCTCAACCGCCACAAAAGCGGAAAAATACAAATTCGACAAGTCAAAAACAGAAAAAAGCAAATTTGACAAAAGAAAGTCCGACAAAAGCGACTTTGCGGAAAGCGAGAAAACAAGGTTTGGCAAGTCAAAAAGCGAAAAAGTAAAAGACGAAAAACTCAAATTCGACAAGCCAAAACAAAAATATATTGACATTCTCAATGACCGCCCAGTGACGACAAGCAGTGAGTTCCAACTTGGCAGCAGCCTATGTTTGACTTCCGCGAGCGATTGCAAAATGTGGCGACCTGCGACGAATGACACTTCGCCTTATATCATTCTCGACCTAGAGCATTGCTATGACAGTTGCGATATGACAATAAGACGGCCATTTTTCGCGGAGTTCGAGTGCGCGATATCGCTCTCTCTCGACAAAGAAAATTGGACGGTAACGGCGCAAAAAAATACAAAAATGCTTTCCAAAAACATAGAAATTGCAATCACTTCGCCAGCGCGCTATGTTCGAATTGACCTGAGCGGAAAGAAAATTTGTTTGCAACACATAAATTGTCGCAAATAACAACAACGCCCCCGTCATAACTTAACAATAAAAAAGCAAGCAAAACTTTCACAAACAAAAACACAAATTATATTGCTTGGCAAATGATATCCAAAACAAAAACTATCGACATATCATTGATAAAATGAATTCCTAATAATAGAAAAACTCTCAACAATTCGTTGAGAGTTTTTTGTTCCAAAATAAAAATTCTTCTCGCGTTATTCGCCTGCGTTTTGGCTGTCGCGCTTTGCGATAAGCGACTTGACTTTCATCAATCTTATCACGTTGCTTCGCTCTTGTTCGTCGAGTTTCATTGTAATATATTTGATAGTTTCTTCGATTTGTGGAATCATAACATATTCCAAAGCGTTGACACGGCGACGATTTTTTTCTATCTCGTCAGAAAGCATATTGCAAGTTTTTTCGACTTGCGCCAACTGCAAAAGCTTTACGAGCAAGTCGGAAAGTGTCGCGATAGAATTGTCGAGTTCGGCTGTGACAGTCGCGAAAGAATAAGGATATTTTTCCCCTTCTTTGTTTTCTTTGATTGCGATTGACGGAACGATGACGCTCATCACGTTTGCGGTTGAGCAAGTCAACTGCACGCTGGTGGCAGGCATAAGCACTGCTTCTTCGATTGTCGCGTTGTCAGAGACTGAGCGCGCCAACATAAAGCCATTCAAAGCGTTGCCAAGTTCGCCCTCGACTTCTTCTCGCAGGCGCTTATTTTCTCGGACATAGAGCATAAACTGTCTTATCATTTCGTCCGACTTATCTTTCAACAATTTGTGTCCGCGCACGGCAGTTTTGAGACGGGTTTTGAGCCGTCTGAGTTCCATTCGCGTAGGGTTGACGTTAAGCCTTGTCATTTTTTTCCTCGCTACCAAGATATTTTGTGATAAATTTGTCTTTGATACGTTTCAATTCTGAGCGTGGCAACAGTCTCAACAAGTCCCAACCAAGGTCGAGAGTCTCGTTGATTGAGCGGTTGGTGTTGAAACCTTGCGCGATATATCTCTTGTCGAATTCGTCCGCGAAAACTGCGAACTTGCGGTCAGTCTCAGTGAGCGCCGCATCGCCCAAAATTGCTGACAATTCTTTGGCTTCTTTTCCGCGCGCATAAGCCGCGAACAATTGATTCATTGTGTCAGCGTGGTCTTCTCGCGTTTTTCCGTCGCCAATGCCCTTGTCCTTGAGTCTTGACAAGCTCGGCAAAACGTCGATTGGCGGATTGAAACCGCGCTTGTAAAGTTCTCTGCTGAGAATGATTTGCCCTTCTGTGATATAACCTGTAAGGTCAGGGATAGGGTGCGTTTTGTCATCTTCTGGCATTGTCAAGATAGGAATTTGCGTTATACTGCCCTTCTTGCCAAAAATTCGACCTGCGCGCTCATACATTGTCGCAAGGTCGGTATATAGGTAGCCCGGATAACCACGGCGACCGGGCACTTCTTTGCGCGCGGCGGAGACTTCTCTCAGCGCCTCGGCATAGTTGGTGATATCGGTCATAATTACAAGCACGTGCATACCTTTTTCGAACGCCAAATATTCCGCCGCAGTCAGCGCCATTCTTGGTGTCGCGATACGCTCGACCGCAGGGTCATTTGCAAGGTTCATAAACAAAACCGCGCGTTCGATAGCGCCTGTTTTTCTGAAGTCTTGAATAAAAAAATCCGCTTCTTCGAAAGTTATTCCTACCGCTGCGAAAACAACGGCGAACTTGCTGTCATTGTTGAGCACGACCGCTTGTCTCGCGATTTGAGCGGCGAGTTCGGCGTGTGGCAAACCTGACGCGCTGAAAACTGGCAATTTTTGTCCACGCACAAGCGTGTTCAAGCCGTCGATTGCGGATATTCCCGTTTGGATAAATTCGTCCGGGTAATCGCGCGCGGTCGGGTTGATAGGTTGACCGTTTATGTCAAGTCTTTGTTCTGGAATAATAGGCGCGCCGCCGTCACGGGGGTTGCCCATTCCGTCAAAAACGCGACCGAGCATTTCTTCTGAGACAGCCAACTGAATAGGCTTGCCAAGGAATCTTGCTTTCGCGGTGCTAATCTTGAGCCCTTGCGACGGCTCGAAAAGTTGAACCAACGCTTTGTCGCGATTGATTTCCAAGACTTTGCCACGGCGCGTTTCGCCATTTTCTTGCGCAATCTCGACCAACTCGTCATATTTTACGCCTTCGACGCCTTCGACAAGCATAAGTGGGCCGACCACTTCTCTGATTGTTTTATATTCTTTCAACATATTACAGTCCTCCGTTGGTGGTAAGCGCCAGCATTTCTTTTTTCAACGCTTGCATAATATCGTCAAATTCAGCAAGTTTTGTTTCTTCAATATATTTTGAACGACCAATTTTTTCTCTTACTTTGACCGCGAGAACGTCCTCGATATCGACGTTCTTTTCCAACGCGTCGCGCCCAAGTCTGTCGTTTTCGATGATAAGTTCCATCATAAGGCGCTGTTTTTCCAACGATGCGTAAGTGTCAACTTCGTGGAAAGCGTTTTGGTGCAAATAGTCTTCTCTGATTGACTTTGCGGTTTCCATTGTCAATCGGTCGCCAGGGGACAAGGTGTCCATTCCGACCAATCGCACGATTTCGTCCAACTTCGCTTCTTCTTGCAAAATTCTCATAACCGCCGCGCGCAATTGCAACCACTCGTCACCAATATTGTCGCTGTACCAATCTGAAAGTCTGTCCGCATAGAGCGAATAACTTTGAATCCAGTCAATCGCAGGAAAGTGGCGCTTGTAAGCCAAAGACGCCGACAGCCCCCAGAAAACTTTTACTATGCGCAAAGTGCCTTGCGAGACAGGTTCTGACAAGTCACCGCCAGGGGGAGAAACCGCGCCAATCGCTGTGATTGAGCCGACTGTTTCGCCTCCGCCAAGCGTTTTGACAACGCCCGCGCGCTCATAGAATTCCGCCAAACGCGATGACAAATATGCAGGGTAGCCTTCTTCGCCGGGCATTTCTTCCAATCGTCCGCTCATCTCGCGCAACGCTTCCGCCCAACGGCTTGTGCTGTCCGCCATAATCGCGACATTGTAGCCCATATCTCGGAAATATTCCGCGATAGTAATGCCAGTGTAGATTGACGCTTCGCGCGCCGCGACTGGCATATCAGAAGTGTTCGCAATCAAAACCGTGCGTTTCATCAACGGTTGACCTGATTTTGGGTCAATCAATTCTGGGAACTCTTTGAGAACGTCCGTCATCTCATTGCCACGCTCGCCACAGCCAACATAAACGATAATATCTGCGTCAGCCCACTTTGCAAGTTGGTGTTGCACGACAGTTTTGCCACTTCCAAACGGACCTGGCACTGCCGCAACGCCGCCTTTCGCGATTGGGAAAAGCGTGTCAATAACTCTTTGTCCCGTTATCATAGGCATTGTCGGAGAAAGTTTTTCTTTGTAAGGACGCCCCTTGCGGACAGGCCACTTTTGGAGCATACAAACGTCTTTTTTGCCATTGTCCGTCGCAAGAATCGCGACAGTCTCCAGCACGTTGAACTCTCCGCTAGTGATTTTTTCTACAATTCCGCTCACGCCAAAAGGTATCATAATTTTGTGAGAGATAATCTCATTTTCTTGCACGCTTCCAATCACGTCGCCAGCTTTGACCTTGTCGCCGACTTTCGCGCTCGCGACAAAATTCCACTTTTTCTCGTGGTCGATAGCGGATATCTCGATTCCGCGCGCAATGCGGTCGCCCGATGCCGCGCGCAACTTTTGCAACGGTCTTTGAATTCCGTCAAAAATGCCTTCCATAAGCCCCGGCGCAAGCTCGACAGAAAGTGGCGCGCCCGTCGAATAGACATTCTCGTCAGGCCCGAGTCCGCTCGTTTCTTCATAAACTTGGATAGAAGCCTTGTCGCCGCGCAACTCGATAATCTCGCCGATAAGTCGCTTTTCGCTGACTCTTACAACGTCGTACATTTTGCTGTCCGCCATATTTTCCGCCACTATCAACGGCCCGGAAACCTTGATTATTTTACCTATTTTTTCTTGCATATTATTTCCCCTCTCTAAAAAGAATATCAGCGCCTATCGCCTTTTCTACGTCTTTTTTTATGTTGTTCATGCCAAAGCCGTTTGTGCCGTCGGACGACGGAATCGGGATAATGGCAGGATAGGTTTTTGTCTTGTAGCGGTCAAGCAAAGCGCTTATTTTTTCCGCAATTTGTTCGGTGACGAAGATTACTGAATAGTCTCTCGCGAGCGCCTTGACTTTTTCGCGCGCTTCTTCAACGTCCAACACAGCGAACACGTCCAAACCAATCGCCGCAAATGCCAAGACGGAATCTTTGTCACCAACGACCGCAATTTTCTCTTTAAGCATACAGTTCACGCAACCTTTGTTTTATTTGTTCTGGCTTGACATTGTTTTTGATGCAAGCGAGAATCATTTTGACTTCTTTAATCTCGGTCAACTTTCCAAAATAATAATTGGCTATGCAACCGATAGAAAACATATCATATTTGTATTCGCGCATAATTTTGAGCAACATATTGTCCATCAAAGTCTCCGCGCTGACAAGGGACGACGAGTTGTTTTCTTTGCACACTTCGACAAATTCCCACAAGTCAGTTTGCTTGAAAACTTCCGCCAATCTCTCGCTGTCCTCGACATAAGCCCGTCTCAAAACTTCCACGCCAAAACTGCCCGTTGGCATAAAGATATCAGCATATTTCTCGAAAGAAAAACCGAGCCTTTTGCAACGGAAAAAGTTGATAACGTTGGACAGGTCGACCTTTTTGGAAAAATAAGTCTTTATCACCTTCGCTCCGCGACACTTTTTGAGATAGTTGGACACCGCCACAAAATATGCCTTGTCGAGTTGGATATCAATGATATTTGGGCTGCCTTTGAGTTCGCCAAAAGCTTTGTCAATCGCGACAAAAGCTTGCGCCATTTCTGGTGGCAACTTGTCGAACTCGCTGAGAATGATATGATTTTTCAACTCGTCAATATCGAGCTCAAACTTTGTCATAAACGAACTTTTGTCCGCCGTAACATTGCCATACTTTTCTTTTGCGAGCAACTTTGCATTGTGGAAGTCATTGCGGAAAAAGAAAGTCTCGAAGCCATAGCCCTTTGGAGCAATCTCGGCGATATAGTCATTGAGTTTGTTTTCTTCCGCTGACAAAAGTTTCTCATATTCAAGGAACGACGCGAGCGTAAGCCCACTGCCATAGCCATATTCATACAAGAATTTAACAGCCGATTCCAAACCGCCCGCTTCCATCAACTTCTGCACTCTGTCCTGTGACAAAAGATTTTTGCTCACCGAACTTATGCGCGCCGTAGAAAACAATAAACTTTCACTGCTCATTTATTCCTCAACTAAAAAGAATTTCTGCAATTTGGGGTTCAACCTCATTGCGGATAGCGTTTAATTCCACCTCAAAAGTAAGGTTTTTGTCAACGTTTTTCGATTGCAAGACGACACCGCCTGCAAACTCGCCATACGATTTGTTCAAGGTCAATTTCACGCCAAGTGATTTTGCGACGCTCGCCACAAAGTCCGCCGTCAAAATATCTTTGTCGGTTTGGGCTATCGTGACAATATCGCCGTCCTCAGCGTTTTTCTCAATCATTTGTGTGACAATCGCCTTATATTTTTCTCTCGGCAACGCGCGCAATTTTTCTATCGCTTTTTCTGACACGATATTCATAAGCGCCTTGCGTTTGCTCAACAGCGCTTTTTTGATATCAAGGTCGGCGACAGTCTGACGGCGTTTCAACATTTCACCGACTTCCGCGTCGCTTTCCTTTTTGGCTTGCGCAGCAATTTTGTCACACTCCGCCTGCGTTTTTGCCGTCAAAGCGTTGACCTTGACTTGCGCGTCGGTCAAAATTTTGTCAGCCGTCGCGTTTGCGTCAGCGAGAATTTTTTCGATTATTTTTTCGTTTCCTGTCATAATATAGCCTTACGCCCACTGTGGAAGGAACACCGCCAAGAATGATATCAACAAGCCGAGCAATGCATATGTCTCGACCATTGCCGTCATAATCATACCTTTGCCGAAGTCCTCCGTTCTTTTTCCTACCAACGAAATGCCCGCGATTGCAACCTTGCTTTGATATATCGCCGACACCAAACCTGATATCGCGATTGGCAAGCACGCGCACATCATTCCAATGCCCGAGCCAATGCTCAACATTGTGATAGCGCCGCCCAAAGCGTTGAGTTTTATCAAAACCATAAAGCCAATTGCGAAGCCATAAATGCCCTGTGTCGCTGGCAAAAGTTGCAACAACAAAACTTTTGAAAACTTGCTGTTGTCTTCCGCGATAACACCTGCTGCCGCTTGTCCCGCTTTCGCGACGCCGATTGACGAGCCAATGCCACACATAAAGACCGCCAACGCGGCGCCCAACAAGGCAATTGCTGTTCCTGTAAAGTCCATAATTTTCTACCTTCCTTTTGTTTTGGAAAATGCCGAGCGTTGAAGTCTCAACAGTCCCAATATTTTATTTTGTTTTATATACAATGTGATTTTCTCACAATTTGTAACGATTTTTTAACGAGTTTTTGTCGAGTTTTTGTCGATTTATTTTGCGTTTTCGCTCGCCGTTTCGACAAAGGTATATTTCATTTCCGCCCCCAACGGCTTGTAGAGATAACCGCTTCCGTCATAGAAGTGTCCAAAGAATTCAATAAATTGCAACCTTGCATTGTGCACATACGCGCCGAGCATATTGATACCGATATTGAAGCCGTGACCGATTATCAAGACAGGCACAGCGATTATCCAGCCAGCCCAGCCGAGCATTTGAACGAAAATTCCTACCAAAATGTTGATAACGTAGCCAATAACCGCCGACGTCAGCCCCAGTCCAAAAAGTCTTGTATAGCTCAACAAGTCGCTGATAACGTTGATTCCGCCATAAAGATTGCCAAAAATGCCCGTAAACATTTTGAGCGGATTCGTCTTGCCAACCACACCGCCAAGCACAAGCATCGCCACGCCGACAAGCGCGACATAACCGCCCACGCTCACCATTGTCGCTTGCCAGCCGACAGTCTCGGTTGTTATGCCAAGAATTTTCATCATCGCAGGCAACACCAAGAAAAACGCTATCATAACCGCGCACCAACCGAAGTTGCTGAGCATAAGTCCAATCTTTTTCGGTATGCTTTTTTCGTTTTCCGCCTTTGTAATTCCACCGACAAAAAACGCTACCATTTCTTGCAAAGCGCCCATACATAACGAAAGAACGAACATTTTGAGCGGTTCGTTGAGTGGGTTGAACCATCTCAAAGACTCCAGCGCGCCAATGTTTTCGATTGCGAACCAACCACCAAACAGCACGCCCCACACAATGGTCGATATGCCACAGAAAAGGAACATTTTTATCATTGGGCTTTGCTTTTTTGTCTTTTTTGCAAGCGCCAAATAAACAAAGCAACTGAGCGTCACAAGAATACCATAGCCCGCGTCGCCAAGCATAATGCCAAAAAGTAAAAAATAGAAAATTGCCAACAACGTGTTTGGGTCGCGTTCGCGATAATTTGGCACGCCGTACATATTTGTCACGCCCTCAAAGGCTGAGACAAAACCGTTGTTTTTTGTCAAAGTCGGTGGCAGTTCGTTGTCTTGCGGGTCGGCAAATTCGAATGCGACCACGCAATCTTTGTCACTCAATTTCTCGCTGACAACGCTTTCTTTGTCGAACGGAATCCAACCTTCCAACAAGAAAGTTTTTGTCGTCGCGCGACATTTTTCCGCCGCTTCCAACTTGCGCAATTCGAGATTGTAATAGTCAAAAAGCGTTTGAATATCCTTGAGTTTGTCCCCTTGCTCGGCGTTTTCGAAAGCTACATTTTTGCACTCTTGACCGAGTTTTGCCATGCCACAATTGATTTCTTCAATGCACTCAATCGTCGCGCGAGAATATTCGAACGGACATTTTGTATAGACAAAATTGTTGAGAACGCCGTTGATTTCGCTCGCGACTTCTTTGTGGAAAATTACAGCGAACGCCGCCTCAGAAAAAACGTCGTCGAAGCGGAAAAGCTCGCACAAGTCAACTTCTTTGAGCGCCAAAGCGAGCTCATTGAGCTTGGACTTTTGCATAGCGCCCACAATGCACGACATATACTTGTGGTCGACAAACTCAGAAAACGGCGCGTCAATCGAGCGATAGACAAGCAATTGATTTCTCAACAACGACAACTTCGACAGCTCCGTTTTGATAGAATCAATTCTTTTGCTCGCGTTTTCGATGTCGGCGATATAGCCTTCAATTCGCGCGCGATTGCGGAAAATTTCGTCCAAGTCGTCGAAAGTGAATATCTTCGGCTCTTGGAATTTCGGCTTTTTTGTCGCGACAAAAACTTCCAACGCTTTCGTGTCGGTTGTGTTTGCATAGACAAGTGGCGTTGTGAGTTCCGCCAAATCTTCTCCGTCTTTTTTGACTGCTTTTTGGAATTGTTTTATATTGTTTTGAGAATAAATATTGATAGCTTTTGCGTCTTTTTTAATTTTTTCCGCAAGAGCGAGCGCATTGGAAACGCGCGAAAATTTTTCATTTATTTTGTCTTTGTCCTGCTCAAAAGCGCTGGTGTTTTTCAACTCATCGGCGACCTTGACGTCCAACGCGCGCAATCTCGAAAGGGCGCGCAACAATTTATCTTTGTCACTTGTCAACCCGATAAGGGTCAACTTTCTCATTCTAACGATTGACATATTGCTCGACAAGCCTCCCTGTTAAGAACTCGACCGCCTTGTCAATTTTTTGATCGACAGATTGCAAACTCAACGCGCCATTTTTTTCGCCTTGAGCAATTCTTTCTTCTACAACAGTTTTGAGGTTTATTTCGGCTTGCGCAGCGGCTTGCTTTCGGCAAGTTTTTGCATTTGTTTTTGCGGTCGCAATCGCAGACGAAGCGGAAGTCTCCGCTTTCATTTGCATTTCACTCGCCTTGGACGTGGCAAGACGAACAATCTCGTCAGCCTCGCGCTCAGCGCTCGCAATAGAATTGATAATTTCCTGAATTCCCATAAATACCCCTCATACCATATGCCAATTTCAGTATTAAATTTTGATTGCTACTTTGACAACATTTCCGCTTTCGACAGCGTTCGCCGAGTTTGTTTTCTTTGGAAAATTCTCTTTCAACATTGCTTGCGTTTTTTGCGACACAAATTTCTTTTTGCAATGTTTTCCACTTTTTTTCTTTGGAAAATTCTACTTTTGGCGACGATTATTTCTCGACAATTTGGATAATGTTATCGTCTCATAGATTTAGTATACTATACCGCAAAACAAATATCAAGATATATTTGAATTATTTTTTATTTCTCTTTCAATCTCCACAAAAACTCGCATATTCGAGCATTTTCGAGCGTTTTTGCAGTAAAACTCGACTTTTACAAGTCGGCGAAAACCAACTTTTGTTAGCAAAATTTTGTTAAAAAAATGACAATATCTTGTTAAACTTTTGGCAATCATTTGTTAAATTTATAACATTCCACAATAACGAAAACTCGTGGCAATTTTCACATTTTTCTCTCCACTTCGTTTTGCTATCGCTTGTGATATTGCGCAATATGCCTTTTTCTTTGGCAAAAAAATTCACAGCGCGGGGACTGCGAATTTGAACACAAAAAATTTGAACATCTTTCTAACTGCTGATATCTTTTAACTTTATATTTTTGTTTTCTACTACCAAACTTATAGAGCCCACATCATAGTTTTTAATATCGTAAATATGTGACAAATATTCTCTCAGCATTTGCAAGCTGTTGGGATAGTGTTTTTCTTGCAAATTGTATATTCCGCCATCTACAAGTTTGTCTTTATCTTGAAATAGCTCGTTAAAATGTTCAACGCTACCAAACAAACAGAGCGGAACAAATTCGTTAACACCTACTCTGAGCTCGTCTTTTTTCGCGCCGTAAGGTTCAATAAATATACTTTGCGCAAAAACATTATCAGTATACAAATATAAAAAAGCTATTTGGTCAATCATTTTTACCACTATTTTATCTTTTTTATCATTTATATTTTCGGTAAACATACAAATTATTTCATTAATAGTTTTCTCCGTTTTTAAAACACGAACTGTTGGCGTATAGAAAGAATACTTATGTTCTAAAGGTATCGTAATTGACCTGTCATTCAACTGCAATGTCAGCTCCTTGCGGTTCTTATTAACAAACAAATCAGTATTGTAAGAAAACAATAATACTGTCACAAGGACTATAACTATTACAATTGCGCTACAAATTATTGCAACTTTACTGGCTTTAGACATTATTTCATCTCCAACATATAACTAGTTCCTACCGTAATATATTTTATTGCATTATGAACTTCCACATTGTTATACTTTGGCCCCCAACCGAAATGACATACGTAACTATATTTTCTAGCTCCCATAAACCCAAGTCTTTCATGATATGTATGAGCCACTATCGCATGCATAATTGATTGAGCTCCAGCTGTAGACGGATCTTCTACGGCTGCAAACAACATAATTGGATTTCCGGCATCTATACTTATTACATCTTTTGTATTGACTATTTTTCTTGTTTGCTCCCAATCAATATAGTTAGAATATTGATGATTTGCATTATCCAACTCTTCCGCTGACGCAAAAGTTGGAAAAATGAAGATACAACATAGGTTTAACATTAAAAAGAACATACATAATATTTTAGATTTTTTCATATATGACTCCTTTTTTATTAATGTTATCGCTTTTTTTAAAAATTGTCAACACTTCTATTGCTATTCGATAAAAATTTATTAAATATTGATAAATTTTGTGTACTATATTAGATTTTTGTGCTATAATTGACAGTATATGAGCGACAATTATGACAGCATCTCAACAAAAAGTTCTAAAAAGCATAAGCATAATATTTTTGCGATAAGTCCACTCTTAACATAGTTTGGCATAGCTTTTCAGCTCGCCAACGCTATGCAAAAAAAATAAAAAAATGGTGATATAATTTTATGGCAATCATACTACATTTAGACGAGATTATGCTCAAAAAACATATTTCACTCAACGACCTTTCGTCAAAAATAGGTCTCACTTTGGCAAACACTTCCAATATCAAAACAGGAAAAATTAAGGCGATAAGGTTTTCCACATTGAACAAGCTTTGCGAAATATTAGAGTGCCAGCCGTCCGATATTTTGGAATATACCAAAGACTGACCATTCTTGCAAAAAATAGCAACCACCACTTTTGATTAAAAATATCGCAAAAATGTCTTATACAACATTAAAATATGCTTTTATTTTTCCGTTAAAAATAAAACCGCCACATTGCCGATAAAACAAAAACTGACGGTCATCATTGATAACCATCAGTTTTGGCGGAGAAAGAGAGATTTGAACTCTCGCTACGGTTTCCCGTACTACTCCCTTAGCAGGGGAGCCCCTTCGGCCTCTTGGGTATTTCTCCACGCGACCAAAGCTAAAACTTTGTATAAATGCAACAATTGAGCTTGTCAATTGATTGCAACATTGATATATTAACACAATAACATTTATTTGTCAAAATGTTTTTGCCATATTTCAAATTATTATTCAAAAATTTATCAGCTTGGTCGCGCTTTTCTTCTTTTGCGAGCACTTTTTCTTTTTTCACGCGCATTTTGCGAGCGTTGAGCGGTTATTTTGCTTCGCCACCTTGCTTTTTTTGCGATTTTCCTTTTCTCAACAACATTGCTGACGACAGCACTACAAGAATTGACGTAACGTTGTGCACAATCGCCCCACTCATTGGCGTAAGAATTCCAAACATCGAGAGAATTATCGCCACAAGATTGATTGACATTGCAAGGATAATATTGCGTTTGATTGTGCCAAGCGCGCGTTTCGAAAGCGCGAGCGTGTCAACGATTTTGTTCATATCGCTGTTCAAAATTGCCATATCGGCGGTTTCTATCGCAATATCACTGCCGAGCGCGCCCATCGCAAGGCTACAATCAGCCAGCTTGAGCGACGGAGCGTCGTTGATGCCGTCGCCGACCATGCAAACCTTGTGTCCGCCTGCCTGCAAGTCCTTTATGACCTGCAATTTTTCTTGTGGCAACAGTCCAAATTTGACTTGTTGAATTCCGCACTTTTCCGCGACGTAGCGAGCGCTTTTCTCGTTGTCGCCCGTGAGCATAATCGTGGCGTAACCGCCCTTGTTGAGCGTGTCGATGACTTGCCTAGCGTCCTGCCTTATCGTGTCAGAAAACGCCAACAGCCCTGCCGTCGCTCCGTCAACAAGCGCGACAACAAGCGTCTTGCCTTGCGCCAACAACTCGTCAGCTTGCGTGGCGAATTTGTCGAGATTACACTTTGATTTGACCGCTTGCGCAAATGACAAAAGCTTGATTTCTTTTCCATTCGCCTTGCCGACAACGCCCACGCCTTGCAAAATTTCGATATCGCTCGATTGATAGATTCCCAAGCCTTCCGCCTTACGCGCGACCGCCGCCGCGAGTGGGTGCTCAGAATAATTCTCGACGCTGGCGCAAAGTTTCAACAGCTCATTTTCTTCCACGCCGTCAACAACGACGTCGCAAACCGTCAGCGCGCCTTCCGTCAACGTGCCCGTTTTGTCGAAACAAATTGTGTCCGCCTTGCTCAAAACTTCGAGGCTCGCGCCACTTTTGACAAGCACGCCGTTGCGCGCAGAATTGCCAAGTCCTGCCGCAATCGCCGTCGGAGTCGCCAACGCCAACGAGCACGGACAAAAGACAATCAGCACCGTTATCGAACGAATAATCGCCTCAACAACTGACGTCTTGAACGCAAGCCCTGCCACCAAACCGACCACAATCGACAGCCCAATGGCAGTCGGCACAATCACGCTCGCCCACCTGTCCGCGACGCGCGATATCGGGGCTTTTTTGCCTTGCGCTTCTTCGACAAGCTCAGCCATTTTGGCGATTGTCATGTCTTGCAAAAGCTTTTCCACTCTGATTTCTATCGCGCCCGTTTTGCTGAAAGTTCCGCCGTAAACTTTGTCGCCGACAGTCAATTCCGCAGGCACATATTCGCCCGTAACCGACGAGACGTCAACCGAACTGCTTCCTGATATAATTTCGCCGTCAACAGCAATCATTTCGCCAGCTTTCGCGACAACAATGTCACCAATTTTGATGTCGGCAAGCGAGCGTTTTTCCAACCTGTCGCCCACTTTGACAAATGCCTCTTTTGGAATCAAACCGACAAGGCGCGCAATGCCTGCCTTGGTCTTTCCGACCGTCCAATCTTCTATCGCGCCGCCAATCGCCATCAAAAACGCGACTTCGCCAGCCACAAAAACATAACTGTGCGTGTGTCCGCCGTCCCCGTCAATAGGGTAGAAAAAGCCTACGATTTCCAACACAATCGCCGACAACATCGCCACGCTGATAAGCACCGACGCGGTGATTTTTTTGTTGGCGAGCGAATTTATCGCGCCTGCAAAAATAGGAATTCCGCACAAAACCACCGCTATCCAAGCAGGGTTAAAATAGTGGAAAACCATCAACCATTTTACATTTTGCCCAATCGAATGCCAATCGAGAAAGCCAAGAATAAGAAAGCCGAGCGACACCAGAATTTTGGCGAGCATAATCATATTCGCGCGCTTTCCGCCGTCAGAATGCAAACCGCCACAACCGCAAGCCGATTGACTTGAGTGTTCGCCACCGCAACCGCAAGCCGAAACTTGAGCCGACGGCTTGTGAGAACTCGCGCAGCAAGAACTCGTCTCTGATTGCTTTTCTTTGCCACTTTCGTGACAGTGACAAACTTCTTTGTTGTCACTTGTCTTTTCGTCGCAGTGACAAACTACTTTGTTATCGTCAACTTTTTCGTGACAATGACAAGCTTGTTTTGCAAGCCCGTCTATATTTTTTCCGTTGCCGTGGCAACACTTTTTTTCTTCCATAAACTCTCCTTATTTGTAGCGGTCAAGCACTTCGCTCAATCTGTCCAAGACAGCAAGGTCGCCCTTTTCCACGCTTTCTTTGACGCAATATTCAATATGGTTTTTGAGAATAATTTTGCCAGTTTTTTTGATTGACGACTCGACCGCCGACAATTGCATCAAGATATCACCGCAATCTTTTTCTTCGACGACCATTTGTCTTATGCCCTTTATATGCCCTTCTATTATTGCCAATCTTCTGTCAATATCACTACACAAACATTCTTTCATTTACTTTTCTCCTTTTGCCCCTATCCCCTTGGGGGGGGTACAACATTAGTATATGCTATCGCAGCACAATTGTCAATGGTTTTGCCAAATATTTTTTCCAGCCGTGAGAAATAAAAAACTTTTCCACAAAACAGGAAACTTTATTACAAAAGTTCAATTCGCACAAAGACGCGACTTTGTTTAAACAATACAAAAATTATAAACAAAATAACTCACTCATAAAAAAACGAAAATTTATTCAATAACTATGTTTTAATAAAAAACAAAATCCTTTTCCCAATCGAAAAAACTTTTTGCAAAGCGAAAAGCCTTGGATAAAAAAATAACTTATCAACGCAAAAGTCAATTTTGGCGCAAAAAAAAGGAAGCGCTTTTCAACGTTTCCTGTATTTTTTTGCTTTCTTTTCTTCTATAAAGAATTACTTCTTGATTGTGTCGAGTTGCTTCGAAAGTCTTGAAATTTTTCTGCTAGCAGTATTGCTATGATAAATTCCGTCATTTTTTGCGCGGTCAATCAAAGAAATAGATTCCACCAAAAGTGTTTGCGCCAATTCAACATCGTTTGCAGCAACAGCGGCAGTAAATTTCTTAATGCAATTGCGAACGCGAGTTTTCTTTGCGATATTTATATCGTTTTCCTTTTGATTTGTTTTTACTCTTTTTATTTGAGACTTAATGTTAGGCATAACTTCCCTCCATTTACATATTTTTTCTTATTTAGCTAGATAAGTTTATCATACAACTTTGATTATTGCAACTATTTAAACATATTTTTTGCAATAAAACACATTTTTTTGTATAATTTGGTGTGTTTTGGTCAACTTGAGACTTGTGACAAGCCCAAACGGACAAATATTCGCCTTACTTTAAGACAATTATACACGATTGTTCTACAAAAGTAAACAAAAAGCGAGCATATCGTCGCTTGTTTTTGCGAATAACTTTTCCCGTGCTGTCAACAATATTGATTGGAAAGAAATAAACGCAAGAGCGCGCGACAATCGCAAGTATATTGTTAATATATAATACAATCTTATTAGCGTTCAACGCATAATAATTATCTCATTAATTGCATTTTTTGGGGGGGCATATGGAAACAACTCAAGACAAATTTTTGTTAGAAAGCGCGGAGGAGCTCACTTCTTTGCCTGTCAAAACCTATGTCCAACGAGGCGTCACCGTCAACGAAGTCACCGTCACGCCACAGCTCGCGCGCAAAACCAACCGCAGGCAAGGACACTATGTCACGATTTTGCCCGACCACCGCTCCAAGCCGTCGACGATATCGAAAGTCATCGAGACTTCACTTTCTCGCCTTGTCAAAAAGCTCGGTGTTGACGGCGGAAAAGCCCTTGTCGTGGGGCTTGGCAATCGCAATTACACGGCTGACGCGCTCGGCTATGAGGTGGCGAAAGCAATCTCGAAAGTATCGACGCGCTATCAAATTTGCTCGTTGATTCCACAGCTTGCCGGGCTGACAGGCATCAGTTCTTATGACATAATTCGCGGAGTAATCTACACGCAAAAGCCAGCGCTCATCATCATTATTGACAGCTTGTCCACCAACAAAATTGACCGTCTTGGCAAGAGTTTCCAACTGACAACGGCAGGCATAAGCGCTGGCAGTGGCGTTGACAACGCCCAACCAATCTTGGACAAGTCGTCGCTCGGCGCGCCGGTGATTGCGATTGGCTGTCCGCTTGTGATAAGCGTCGGCTCGATATATGACAAATGCGCCTTGCCGTCGGCGATTGCGCAATATGTAGTCACCCCGAGCGATATCGACAAATTGGTAAAAGAAAGCGGCAGTATTATCACCGCCGCCCTAAACAACTGTCTGAGATAGTTGCATATTTTTTACAATACCAATTTCATTTTACGATATTTTATATAGATATCAATTCCATTTGCTCGCTCAAAAAAAATTATTTTTGTCGTGTTTTCCTTTTTTTTGGAATTTTAGCGCCACATAATTTTGCCGTCTGCCGTAAGAACTCCCCAACGGTCGGCTTGTCTTACGATTGCTCTGCCGTCAAAAAACGGTGTCGCGACATCATATTCCATTTCGCCGATAGGTTCGCCTTGCATGTCGATATATCCGCTTTTTTCGCCAAGGCTTACACTTGCGCGCGCTTCCGAAAAGCTTGTCGCAGCGTCATATTTATAGTCAATCAAAAGGTCGCCTTTCTTGTTGATATAGGCGAGTTTGCCGTCTTTTTCCACCCACGCGACCCCTTCGTGGAAGCCATAAGCCTCGTCGAAAGTCGGTTGAATGATAACGTTGCCCTTCCAATCTTTGTATCCCCACTTGCCTTGACGGCAAAATTTGACAATGCTATCTGGTGTCAAAAACTCTTTTTCTGGGCGTGGCGGAAGCGGTCTTGGTCGCTTGCCGACGATAATCTCATTGATTGTCATGCCCGAATATTGACGAGAAAGGGAGTCATTCAGCCCGCGATTGACACTCTGCATAAGCTGACGATTGCGGTTTGTAAGCGGTCCTGACGACAAGAATTCTTCCGTTTGCGCGTCATTGTTTGGTTGCGCGACGTCATCTTGTCTGCGGTTGTTTTGTTGATTGTTTTGTTGATTGCGACTGCCTTGTTGATTGCGGTCATTGCGATTGTTGCGGTCGGGACGATTGCCGTCTGGGCGAGCATTGCGGTCATTGCGGTTGCGGAAGTTGTCTCTCGCTTGTCCATTGTTGTTTGGCTCGCCGACAGCTCCGCCTTGAGCGACTTGAGCTTGTTGTCCGTTCGGCTGTCTGTCGCGGTTGCGATCTTGTCTGCCGTCGCGGTTGCGATTGTTGTCTCTCGCCTGTCCGTTGTCTCTCGCTTGTCCGTTGTTGTCGCGGACTTGTCCGCTGTCTCTCGCTTGTCCGCCGTTATCCGCGCCATTATCTTCGCGCCTTTTGTTGGTGTTTGGGCGCAATCCTACTCTTGGCTCGCCGTTTGGTTGTCCGCCAACTCTTTGTTGGGCTTGCGCGCCGTTGTTCGGTTGAGCTTGAGCGCCGTCTTGTTGGTCTACAACAGGTTCTTCTTCTCGAAAGCTCAAACTATATTTTTGCATTTTGCGAGAAATTTCTATACATTGTTTTTTGCCAATATTTTGAACCTTGTACATTTGCGACAATCTTTTTGCCGCCAAATCGCGCAAAGTGACAAAAGCCCCCGCTTTGAGCGCTTCTTCTGTGCGAGGAAACAATTGCAATTCTTCAATTGGGCGTTGCAAATCTTCCGCGTTGCCACTCGGTTCAAAATTATCAACAATTCTCTGTCTATTTTGATTATTATAATTTCTAAAGTTTTTTCCCATATGTCACATAATATCATATTCGGACGGCTTTTACAACAAATTGAAGTCTATCTAGTTAAATAAATCGCATTTTACGCCACACTTATATATTTTTTTGGCATATTTTTGTTGTTTGAACCGTCTTTTCTGACACTCACTTTTTATTTTTCGTTATTTTTAACTTTTTCCGCGTACAAAGTCCTTTTTGCGACTTACTTTTTTTTATTCTATTTCGAACTTTCCGCGAGCAAGGTCATTTCTAACATATTTTCCTTCTTTTGAACTTACTTTTGTGGCGCAATCACAAACATAGCGTTGCCATACGCTTCCATTTTGCCTTTCAACAGCGAGCAATTTTCGCTTTTGCCCGTGTATTGGTCGACAGCGCAATAAGTGTTTGCTTTTGCAAGATTCAAATACTCGTCCGCGCAAAGCGTCGCAATTTGCAAGTTAAATTCGTTGGCGGTCGCCCCTTTGTTGAAAACGCAAACAGCAACTTTTCCGCCGTCGAGCGGTTTTGCAAGAATATCCACAAGCCCAGTTTTGATTCTTTTCGCTTGCTTGCCAAGGCTGTCCTGGTTGATTGCGATAAGGTTTGCATTTGTGACAATTTTCTGCACTTCGTCGCTCATATTTCTGATATCGTTGCCGAGAATGAGCGGAGAATTGAGCATACACCACAGCGCAAAGTGCGACTTGTTTTGGTTGTCGGTGAGTTTTCCGTTGCCGACCTCGAGCATATCGGGGTCATTCCAGTGCCCCTTGTCAGCATATTTCCAGAGACCAACAGTGCTTTCGTAGATGTTCATTACGCGTGGCCACCAAGCCATAATATCGCCCGTTGTGCGCCACATATTGCCCGCAAATTTGCCCCACAAATACGGCTTGTTTTTCCCCCATTCGCAAATGGAGAAAATGATTGGTTTTTCCGCTGTCGCATTTTCTTGCGCGACAGTCGCCGACGCCTTTGCAAGCGCCTGTCCCATGATATAATATTGCAACATTGCGCTGTCGGCGTTTGTGTGGACAGGGTTGGACAACGCGAGCGTGTTTATTCCCTTTTTCAGTCTTACGACTTGTTGGAATTTTGCGGTATAATTCCAAAATTTTTGCGGTGGAAAGTCAAAGAAATATTTGTCCGAGCCATTGACAACCGCCATCAAAAACTTCTTATATTCGCCTTTTTTGCGCACGTTGATTGTCAAGACATAGTCTCCGTCCGCTTCCGCGAAAATGTTGTTAAATTCCATTTTTCCGCCACCGTCGTCAAGACCAGACACGTGATATCCGCTTGGAGTATGCTCGTCGGGCATAAGTTTCGCGCTGCCATAGAGCAAAGCCTGCGCGCACGAGATATTCACTCCGCCAAACTCTCCGCTTGGCGTGGTGGTGACACTCTCGACCAATGGCGCATAACGGCTTATCAGCTCATTGTGACAAAAGTCATATTTGAAAAATTCAATGCCCCAGCGCGCGATTGTGAGCGCGTCTCTCTCCTCGTTTCCGAGGCTTGCGGGCAAGTCCTCGCACGTGAGAGTGCCATTGGACGAGTAGATTCCCACCTTGAGACCAAGCTTGTTGCACTCAGTCACAAGAGACGGAATTCCGTGCGGAAAGCTTGTCAAGTCGGCTTGCAAATTGCCGTCCGCGTCTCTCAGAGACGAATGCCAACAATCGTCAAGGTTGATATGATTGTAACCTGCCGCGACAAGCCCTTTTTCTTGCATTGCGCGAGCGGTTTCCAAGACGAGGTTTTCGTCAATATGGTTTTTGAAAGTGTTCCAACTCGACCAGCCCATTGGCGGAGTTTGCGCCGCGCCGTTGGAATATGGTTTGTCCAAGACAAGTTCGCTCGGACTGCTGTGTTTCTTGAAAAGCTTCTTGAGAAAGCAAATCGGACACATGCCATTTCTTTTCATAATTTTCTCCTTTTGATGATACAAATTTCCCATTTTTTTGCAAAACCGCCACAATATTTGACTGCCCTGCAAAGCCCTTATTCGATTGTTTTATCGCGTTTTATTCTGCAATTTCCGCAAAAATTTCTTCCAACTCTTTTTTGTCGAACATTCTTGGCACTGGATAGAGTGGCGTCGCTTCTTTGTAAGCGCGCTCAGCCATTTGTGGAATGTCCTCTTTTTTGATGCCGATAATTTTGTTTGGAATGCCAAAGCTGTCATTCATATTTCTTATCGCTTGAATAAAAATATCCGCGTTGGCTTTTTCGCTCGCGGTAAAAGTCCCCAGCCCGACAAAAAACGAAAGACTTGCCAATTGATAATGTATGCATTCGCCATAGCGTTCCAAAACATACGGCAAAATAACCGCGTTCGCAAGTCCGTGCGGAATTTGATAGAAACCGCCCAGCGCGTGCGCGATTGCGTGGACATAGCCGACATAAGCGCGAGTAAACGCTACGCCAGCCTTGTAAGACGCGACCTGCATATTTTTGCGCGCGTTGATATCGTCGCCGTGTTCAACCGCCTTGCGCAAGTTGGAAAAAATGAGCTTTATCGCGCTGACAGCCATTTCTGTTGTCTCGCGAGTGTTGCTTTTGCCGATATACGCTTCCACCGCGTGGGTGAGCGCGTCCATGCCCGTCGTCGCCGTGGTGAGCGGTGGCAACGCGACCGTCAATTGTGGGTCAAGCAATGCGTAATGCGGAATGATATGCGTGTCGTTGATTGGATATTTTTCGTGAGTGAGCGGATTGGAAATGACCGCCGCAAGCGTAGTTTCACTGCCCGAGCCAGCGGTAGTAGGAATCGCAAAAAACGGCGGAATATTTTTGCCGACCTTGAGCAAGCCTTTCATTTTGCAAACTTTCTTTTTTGGGCGGGCAATTCTCGCGCCTATTATTTTTGCGCAGTCCATATTTGAGCCGCCGCCAAACGCAATAATGCACGAACATTTTTGCTCGTTGTAGAGTTTGACGCCTTCTTCGATATTGTCGATTGTTGGGTTCGGTTGCACTTTGTCAAAAATTGCAAAGTCCATTCCGCTGTCGGTCATAGCGGACAAAAGCCCGTCAATAAGCCCAATTTTGCGAATTGTCGGCCCTGTCACAATCAAAGCTTTGCCAAAGCCGTTCTCTTTCAAAAACTGTGGCAAGCCACAAACGCCCTGTTCGAGCTCCAACAATTGTGGCTTTCTCCAACCGATAAACGGCATAACCGCGTATGTAACTTTTTGGAAAAACCGCGCGTAAAATTTTGTAAAAAAATTCATTTTTTCTCCCTTTTGTCAGAAATTAAAATCGGTGTTTTTGTAGCGTTGATAATTGTTTGATATATTAATATTCTTTTATTATATAATAAATTTATTCTTTTGTCAACAGTGAATTTGTGACAATTTGCTCAAAAGCGCTCCTTGCGAAGTTCTTCTTTGAACTCTTTTGCGCTTGTGCACAGACCTTGAGCGTAAGACAACGCAGCCCTGTCCATAAGACAATTAAACTCATTGTCAGACAAAGAATTTTGCATTATTGGCGACGCTGTTGGCGGTTTGATTGCAAGCGGTAATTTTATTTGCATTGCAATTTGCTCAAAAGCGCTGTCCGCCACGCAAGACGGAATGGATACAAATTCCAACATTTTGCCAGTTATTGGGTGGCGAAATTGGACAAATGCGCTGTGCAAGGCTTGTTCGGTCAACAATTTTCCATTCGGGTCGCAAACTTGCTCGCCGTTTGGGTCATAGAGTTTGTCCGCGCAAAGCGGGTGTCCGACAAATTGACAATGCGCGCGAATTTGGTGCGTGCGCCCAGTGCGCAACTCGAAAGCCACAATCGAGACAGCGTTTCCGTGGCTGAGATAGCTTGCCAACACGCAAAAGTCCGTTTGCGCAGGCTTGCCGTTCTGGTCGATTTGTCGGCGCATACTGTCGCCAGCGACCTTGTTGATTGGCTGGTCGATTTGTCCGCTGCCACTCCATTCCCCTTGACACAAGCCAATATATTTGCGCCTTACGCCCGACGTTGACAAGACAGAATGCGCGAGTTGATTCTTTGCGACAATCATAAGCCCCGACGTGTCTCGGTCAAGGCGATTGACTGGTCGATAGACAAATTGCCCCCAAATGTTTGCGAGCGCGTTTTCCAAACTTCGTCCATAATGGTTGCCTGAGGATATCACGGCAAGCCCCTTTTGCTTGTCAATCACCGCGACGTCATCGTCTTGATACACGATTTTGACGGGGATATCGCACGGCGGAATTACTCTGACAATCTCGTCTTGCAACGTTATGCGGAAAGCTTGTCCCACGC
>JAVXBP010000001.1:0-73905 GCA_036659935.1 Clostridia bacterium | reverse complement strand
AGAATCATAATCTTGTTGTCGGCAAGCACGGCGCGCGCAATGGTCAACAACTGCTTTTGTCCTTGCGAAACGTTGCTTGCATCGCTGTTGATAACAAAGTCATAACCGCCCGGCAAAGTGTGAATAAAGTGGTCGGCATAAGCAATTTTCGCGGCATTTTCGACGTCTTGGTCGGTTGCGGAAAGATTGCCATAACGGATATTTTCTCTGATAGTGCCTGTGAAAAGCCAGGTGTCTTGCAAGACCATACCGACGCTTTCTCTAATGCTGTCGCGAGTGTATTCCGCGATATCTCTCCCGTCAACGGCGATATGACCGCTGTTCAAATCGTAAAATCTCATCAACAATTTGACAATAGTAGTTTTGCCAGCGCCAGTTGGGCCGACAATCGCTATGCGTTGACCTTGTTTTACTTCGCAATTGAAGTTTTTGATAATTGGCACATTTGGGTCATAACCAAAATAAACATTGTTGAAGCTGACATTGCCACTGACATTTTGTGGGACAGCGTCGCCCGTTTCTTTTTCTTCTTCTTCTTCCAAAAAGCCGAAAATACGTTCCGCCGACGCCATAGTCGACTGCAAGGTGTTCGCAACGCTTGCGAGCTGAACAATAGGCTGATTGAAGTTGTTTATATATTGAATAAAGGCTTGAACCATACCAATGCTCATGCTGCCCTGCACTACAAACATTCCGCCGACCACGCAAACAATAACAAAGTTTATGTTGCCGACAAGGTTCATAAGCGGATGCATAAGTCCAGAATAGAATTGCGATTGACGAGACGACTCGCACAAATCGTTGTTATATTTGGAGAATTCCTCCATGCTTTCTTCTTCCGCGTTGAAAAGTTTTACAATGTTCTGACCTGCATATTTTTCTTCGATATAGCCATTGACGTGTCCCAAATTGGTTTGTTGTCCGACAAAATATTTTTGCGACTTTTTGACTACCAAAATGGAAATTAAGAATATAATCGGCAAGGCGCACATTGCGATAAGAGTGAGCTTCCAGTTGATTGTAAGCATCATAATTACAACGCCAATCACGCTTGTGACCGAGGTCAAAATTTGAGATATGCTTTGATTCAACGATGTTGACAAGGTGTCCACGTCGTTGGAAATTACGCTCATAATCTCGCCGTGAGATATTTTGTCGAAGAATTTTAACGGCAATTTGTCAATTTTGTCATTGACGTCTTTGCGGAATCTGTAAGCCAAACGCTGAGCCACGCCAGCGAGCAAAAACGCTTGCATATAGGCGCATATCGCCGAGAATGCGACCAAACCAAGAATTTTGAGCAAGGTCGAGACAATCGTATCAACGTCAATCTCTGGTGGCGCGAGCAACGAAAGCGTCTCGAGCGAACCGCGATATTGCTCTGGCACAGAGTCAAGCATTGATTGCATATTGAGCAACTGCGCAAGCTCGCCAACCGTCTGCGCGTTTGGAACTTTGAAAAAGTTGTTTATCGGCACTTGCAACAAGGCAGGCGGAGCTTTTTTGAAGTTGTCAACCAAAGCTTCCATATCAATGCCATTGATATTGTCAATTTGTTCTTTGTTAAATTTTTTGACTTCGAGTTCTTCTTCGCTTTCCGTTCCGTCAATTATCCAATTGCTTGCGTCGAGAATCATATTTATCAAATAACCCTTGTCTCCAAGATTTTTGAGCGCGACAAGTGAGTTTGGCGCAAATTTTGTCATATCAAAATTGACAAGTTTGACAACCTGTTTGTAAGCCGTTTTTTGGAAAGCGCCCGTCATAAGCGTATCTGTCGCTCCGCCAAGAACTTTTGGAACGAACAAACCAGCCACCACGCCACCAACCGCAAGCACCATTGCCAACAAAATTATCACAATGTCCTTGCGCATATATTGCATAGTTTTAACAAAAGTGCCTTTGAAGTTTTTCGCCTTTTGTGTTGACATAGAAGGACCATTCATTATTTTCATTTGTTCAACTCCTCCTCTGACAATTGTGACGAAGCTATCGCGCGATAAGTTGGGCACGTATGCAACAAGTCAGAATGCTTGCCTTTGCCGACAATTCTTCCGTCATCAAGCACAATTATTTGGTCGGCGTTTTTGATAGTGCCAACTCTTTGCGCGACGATAATAACAGTTACGTTGCCAAGTTCTTCGCTGATTGCGCGTCTGAGTTGGGCGTCAGTCTTGAAGTCAAGCGCCGAGAATGAGTCGTCAAAGATATAAATTGGAGCGTTTTTGTTGATAGCTCTCGCGATTGCAAGTCTCTGCTTTTGACCGCCAGAAACGTTTGCTCCGCCTTGCGCTATCTCACTTTTGACACCGTTTGGCTTGTCTTTGACAAAGCCAGTTGATTGCGAGATTCGAATTGACTTGTCGATTTGACCCTCTGGGCAATCTTCGCTGCCATAGCAAATATTTGACTCTATCGTTCCGCTGAACAAGACGTTCTTTTGTGGGACAAACGCGATATTTTCTCGCAAGTCTTTGATATTGTAGTCGCGAATATCCACTCCGCCAATTGTGATATAACCTTTTGTAGCGTCAATCAAGCGAGGTAACAAGTTGATAAGCGTTGACTTGCCCGAACCCGTGCTTCCAATAATCGCCGTTGTTGTGCCTTTTGGCGTAACAAAACTGATATCGTCCAAGACATTTTCGTCGCTTCCATAAGAAAAGTCAACGTCGTGGAACTCAATATCGCCGTCAAGAATAGGATGAGATTGTTCTTCTTTTCCTTCTTTATTGGTGATTGATATGTCTTTTTCCAAAATTTCTTTTATTCTTCCAACTGAAACTCTAGCGCGTGGCAACAAAACAAATATCATTGATATAAACATAAATGACATTATTATATACATTGCATATTGAATAAACGCCATCGTATTTACCACTTGCACGATGTCTTCCGCAGTGTAAGACGCGACCCAAACAACCGCCAACGAAACGCTGTTCATCACGAGCGTCATAAACGGCATCAACAAGCCCATTGTTCTTGATGTGAAAAGCGATGTTTTTGTAAGGTCCTGATTCGCCTTTGCAAAACGCTTTTGTTCGTGACCTTGCGTGCTGAAAGCTCTTATAACCAACATACCGTTCAACTCGTCGTTTGCGACTTGGTTGACTTCGTCGATTTGTTTCTGCATACGCATAAATTTTGGTTGAACAATAACGAGCAAAACTATAATGATAGCGATGAGCGCAACCACCGCGATGACAATAACCCACGCAAGCGAACCCATGCCTTTGGCGATAGTCGCCGCCTTGATAATGCCACCAATAGCCATAATCGGCGCGAACATTATCATTCTCAAAAACATAATCGTAAAGTTTTGAATCTGTGTAATATCATTTGTCGAGCGCGTGATGAGCGACGACAAGTCGAATTGCGTATACTCTTTTGCGGAGTATTTTATGACTTGCGAAAAGCAATCATATCTCAAGTCTCTCGATATATACGTGCCAGCTTTCGATGCAAAATAGCCAACGATAATCGCAGCCACTATTTCTGCGCAAGAAATCGCCAACATAATACCGCCATATTTTAGGATATTGCCAATCTCGCTGATAGCGATACCTTCCGAAATTATCTTTGCCATATACTCTGGCAATTGCAATTCGCAAGACGATTGAAATATCAAAAAGAAGGTTGATATCGCAATAAATAGCCAATATTTGGAGTAATAGCCAGTTATTGAAACTTTTCTTTTTGCCGCTTTGTTAATTTTTGTCTCCACTTTTTTCTCCACAAAATTTTATCAATTTTATATTATATTTTACGCGTAGCTTTAAGTTTTTCCCGAAAGTTTTTTGCTTTTCCCCTATCTTATTTTTTCGATAGTTTTGAGTTTTTCCACAAAGCTTTTCTACTTTTCCCTTTTCTTATATTTTCGAAAGTTCTATGTTTTCCATTCGAGAGTTCTGCGCGCGCAACTATTTACTATTATATCCAATAAATGTAAAATTTGCATTATTTGTTTGCATTATTTTGATATTTTTATTATTTTATCACGCCACTCAACCACACGACTTGGACATTAGCCACCTGCTTTTTTTGTTTTTCGCTCGCTTGCAAGCGTTGTGACAAGATATCCCACAAAAGAAAAAAGACTTGTACCACAAATTGCGGTACAAGTCGAAATAGTCCATAAGTAAGCGTAATTATCTCTTGCTGAATTGTGGAGACTTTCTTGCTTTTTTGAGTCCGTATTTTTTTCTTTCTTTTGCTCTTGGGTCACGTGTCAAGAAGCCTGCCTTTTTCAAAGCTGCTCTTGTATCAGGGTCAGCCAAACACAAAGCGCGTGAAATGCCGTGTCTGATTGCGCCAGCTTGACCAGTAAAACCACCGCCATAAACATTTACGATAACGTCGTATTTTGTAAGATTGTTTGTGAGAGTGAGTGGTTGGTTTACAATATATTTGAGAGTGTCGAGACCAAAATATTGGTCAAGAGTTCTGTCATTGATTGTGATTGCGCCCTCGCCTTCTGGGATAAGTCTAACTCTTGCGATAGCTTTTTTTCTTCTACCAGTTCCCCAAAACTGAACTTTTTTCTTTAACTTTTTAACAGCCATTATCTTATCTCCTTATTAGAACTTCAATTCAATAGGTTGTTGCGCTTGCTGATTGTGTTCAGCACCTGCGTAGCAACGCAATTTTTTGAGCATTTGTTTGCCCAAAGCATTCTTTGGAATCATGCCCTTGACAGCAAGTTCTACAACTTCCTCAGGTCTTGTTTCCATCAATTTTTTGTATTGAATTTGTTTCAATCCACCAACGTAACCAGTGTGGTATGTGTGGAATTTTTGCTCCAATTTCTTTCCTGTCAACACTACTTTTGCGCAATTGATAACGATAACGAAGTCACCAGTATCAACGTTGGGAGTAAAAGTAGGCTTATTTTTTCCTCTAAGAACACTTGCGACATTGCTAGCGAGACGACCCAATACCAAATCGGTCGCGTCAACTACATACCACTTCTTTTCGATGTCCTCAGGTTTTGCCATATATGTTTTCACGGTTTAAAACCCTCCAATAGTAAATTTCTTAATTTTCGATTGCAAATGTCTCCGAGGGGCTAGTTCATTGATATTTACAAATTGCTAATATATTCTATAAGATAAACACAAATAAGTCAAACGTTTTTCCAACATTTCCAAAAAATTAACTTGAATTGTGTCAACTTTTGCAACTTTGTCCAAAATTCTCGCCGAAAAACACCTTTTTGAACTCAATATTCCACTTTTACAAGATAGAGTCCCTTTCCTTCGAGCGTTTTTCCCGCCTGAGTTCTGTCTTTCGCCGCGAAAATTTTTGGCAAATCGTCGAGAGAAAATCTTCCGCGACCGACGTCGACAATCGTGCCGACAATCACTCTCACCATATTGCGAAGAAAACCGTTTCCGCTGACAAAAAAGTCAAGTTCTTTGCCGTCAGCCGACCGCTCCATTCTCAACTCGTATATTTCACGCACGGAATTTTTGATACTTTCGTCCGCCGACATAAAACTTCTAAAGTCGTGTTCTCCCACAAAATATTGACAAGCTTTTTCCATTTGTTCCACGTCCAACATATAATAGCACACGCTTGTATAATTCCTATACAACGGCGCGTTGTGTTTGGACAAATAAACTCGATAGAGATATGTCTTGCTCTTTGCGCCAAATCTTGCGTGGAAGTCCAAGTCGACCTTTTCTATTTCCGTCACGGCGATATCCGCTGGCAAAAGTTTGTCCAGCTCGAATGGCAACCTGTCGCAATCGACGACTTTTTCTGTGTCAAAATGCGCCACTTGCCCAAAAGCGTGCACGCCTGTGTCCGTTCGTCCGCTCGCAATCAAATTTATTTCTTCGCCAAATTTGCGTGACAAAACGCCTTCCAGCACTTCTTGAATTGTGTTGACGTTTGGTTGTCGCTGGAAGCCAAAATATGCGGTTCCGTCATAAGATATTGTCAATTTGTAACGGTTCATATCTCCCCCACTCAATATTGAATTCCAAAGCACGCCAAAATAATTCTGTCCATTCCGACAAAAAAGCCGCTGCCACCGACAAGATATTTCTCCAACATTATCAAAACTGTCAGCGCAATCATCAAGAACATCGCGACAAAGTCTTTGAATGTAAGGTGGAAAACTTTCATTTTTGTGCGCTTCGGCGAGGCGCTGTAACATCTCGCGTCAAGCGCGTCCGCAAGCTCGTCCGCGTGTCGGAACGCCCCCACCAGCAACGGTATCAAGATTGGCAACATTGCCTTTATGCGCTGGAAAAAGTTGCCTGTGTCGAGGTTTGCTCCGCGCGCTTTCTGCGCCATCATTATCTTGTCCGTCTCGTCAATAAGCCCCGGAATAAATCGCAAAGCAATGCTCATTATCAATGCGATATCGTGCACTGGAACTTTGACAAGTTTGAGCGGAGCAAGCAAATATTCTATCGCGTCAGTCAACTCTGTCGGCGTGGTCGTGAATGTCAACAAGCTCGAGCCCATAACAAGCAATGCGAGACGCAATATCATTTTGACCGCAAAGTCTATGCCCCTGTCAGTGATTCTAAATATCCACCACTCGCACAAAACTTTCCCGTCTTTGAAGAAAAACAAGTTGAGCATCGAAGTGAAAAACAATATCAAAAGAATAGCTTTGACACTGCGAAAAAGCGTTTTGACTGGTATGCGAGAAACAAGGGTTATTGTAATCAGTCCAAGAAAAATAACCATATACGCCGTGTAAGAAACGACAAAAAATATGCTCACCATATACAATATAGTGATAATAAGTTTTATGCGCGCGTCAAGGCGGTGAATTATTGAATTTGTAGGATAATATTGTCCAAAAGATATATCACGCATCAATCTAACTCCTTTGCGAGAGATTGAGAGATATCAAATTCGCTTTTCGCATTTTTGTCATATACGATATTCGTCTTGTGGACGGCGTTATATTTGTCGACAACCGCCGACATTAAGTCTTGAATTGTGATAATATCGCCCTGCAATTGCACGCCTTTTTGCTCCAAGTCGTTGGCAATTTTGACGCCTTGCGGAATGTCAAGTCCCATTTCGACAAGTTCTTTTTTGTGCGAAAAAAGTTCTTTTATAGGCATATCGAACGCGATTTTTGCGTCGTTGAAAACTACAATTCTGTTTGCAAAACGCGCGATTTCGTCGATATCGTGAGATATTACAATGACGGTCGGGCTACATTTTTCTTTGAGCGTGGAGATAAGCGACAAGATTTGTTCCTTTCCAAAAGGGTCAAGCCCTGCCGACGGCTCGTCAAGAATGAGCACTTGCGGACGCATAGCGATTATGCCAGCTATCGCGACTCTGCGTTTTTGTCCGCCACTCAACTCAAAGGGAGCGCGGTCCTTTATGCTTTCGAAGTCCAAGCCGACAAGCTCGATAGCTTCTCTCACTCTCGCGTCAATTTCTTCGTCGGACATTCCGATATTTTTCGGTCCAAACGCGACGTCCTTTTGGACGGTGTCAGCAAAAAGTTGATATTCTGGATATTGGAAAACCATTCCTACTTTGCTTCTTAATTTTCTCAAGTCAGGCTTTGGCTTTTTTGCATTTGTAAGCGTGATATCAAAGAGTTCTATCTTGCCTTCTTGCGGTTTGATAAGCCCGTTGAGATGTTGAATAAAAGTCGATTTTCCGCTGCCCGTGTGACCGATTATGCCAAGGAATTCCCCTTCTTCGATTGTCAAATTGACATTGTCAAGGGCTTTCTTTTCGTAAGGCGTATGCGGACTGTATGTGAAGGTGAGATTTTCTATAACAATTGACATAACGCCTCCACCAATTTGTCTTGAGAGATAATATTCGGTTGAATATCCATTCCAAGTTTGTTGAGCGTAACGGCGATTTGTGTCACTGTCGGCACGGAAAGTTTTATGCTTGTGAGCAATTCGTATTGAGAAAAAATGTTTTGCGGAATGTCGTCCGCGACAATTTTGCCCTCGTTCATAACGATTACTCTGTCCGCTTCCATCGCCTCGTCCATATAGTGCGTGATGTGTATAACAGTCATTTTTTCGTTCTTGTTGAGCTCGTGCGCGACGCGCATAACTTCCGCCCGACCTTGCGGGTCAAGCATAGCCGTCGACTCGTCGAAAACGATTACGCGTGGCTTTATCGCGAGAATGCCCGCTATCGCGAGCCTTTGTTTTTGACCGCCACTCATCTTGAAAGGCGTGCCCTTGCGATGCTCGAGCATTCCTACTTTTGACAGCGCCCACTCGACGCGTTCAATAATTTCCGCGCGTGGAATGCCAAGATTTTCTGGTCCAAAAGCAATATCGTCCTCGACAATGCTCGCTATCATTTGGTTGTCAGGGTTCTGGAAAACCATTCCAACAGTCTTTCTTATCTCGAAAATATTCTTGTCGTCAGCCGTGTCAATGCCGTTGACGGTCACCTTGCCACTCGACGGCAAAAGCAAGCCGTTGAGCAATTTTGCAAGAGTGCTTTTCCCACTGCCGTTGTGTCCGACAAGCGCGACAAAAGAACCTTCTTCTATTTGCAAACTGACATTGTCGACGGCTTTGAGCCTTTCGTCTTGGTCAAGATTGTATTCGAAGTCTACGTTTGTCAGTTCAATTATTGCCATTGGTTCTCCTTCTGCAAACGCGCGCAAACGCTTTGCAATCAATAGATATTATTTTAACACAATTGTATTTTTTTTACAACGATATCGAAAGGATATTTTGGTTTTTTGGCTTTTGGCGCGTTAAGTTGTAGAATTTGGCAATTATGGACAAAATGTGTTTGACTTAATTCTTATAATAATATATAATATTAGTTATCAATGATTTGACGAATATTGCTATTTTTGCCAAAATATGTCAAAGATAACAGTGTTCAAAGAATATTAAATGATTACTCATTACTATGGAGGTATTTATTTTATGGGCAAAAAAATGACAATTGACGGAAATACAGCCGCCGCGCATATCGCTTACGCGTTCAGCGAGGTTGCCGCTATTTACCCAATCACGCCTTCTTCCCCGATGGCAGAAAACTGTGACGAATGGGCGACAGCAGGAAGAAAAAACCTTTTTGGTCAAACTTTGAAGTTGGCTGAGATGGAATCTGAGGCTGGCGCGGCTGGCGCAGTGCATGGTTCTCTTATGGCAGGCGCTTTGACGACTACCTTTACGGCAAGCCAAGGCTTGTTGCTTATGATTCCAAATATGTACAAAATTGCAGGCGAACTCACTCCTTGCGTTTTCCACGTAAGCGCTCGCGCTCTCGCATATCACGCATTGAACATTTTTGGCGACCACAGTGACGTTATGGCAGTAAGACAAACTGGTTTTGCTATGCTTTGCTCTTGTTCTGTTCAAGAAGTTATGGACTTGGCTCTCGCGACTCACTTCGCTACTCTCAAGGCAAGAGTTCCTTTTGTTCACTTCTTTGACGGTTTCCGCACATCTCACGAAGTTTCAAAGATTGAGATGATTGATTACGAAGATATCAGACCTGTTTTCAACAGCAAATATATGCAATATGTTGACGACTTCAAGGCTCGCTCTCTCAACCCTGAGCACCCAATTCAAAAGGGCACAGCTCAGAACCCTGACATTTACTTCCAGAACCGCGAGGCTTGCAACAACTATTATGACGCTATCCCTTCTATCGTAGAAGAAGCTATGGCTGACGTATACTCTATCACGGGCAGACAATACAATCTCTATGATTATTATGGCGACCCAAATGCTGACAGAGTTATTGTTGTAATGGGCAGCGGCGCAGAGACAATCTCTGAGACAATCGACTATTTGAACGCGCACGGACAAAAACTCGGACTTGTAAAAGTTAGATTGTTCCGTCCATTCTCAGTTGCAAAATTTGCGGCGGCTATCCCAGCAAGCGCAAAAGTTGTGACCGTTCTTGACAGAGTAAAAGAAGCTGGCAGCGCTGGCGAACCACTTTATCTCGACGTTGTGACAGCTTTGTCAGAATCAGAAAGAACAAATATCAAAGTCGTATCAGGAAGATTTGGACTTGGTTCAAAAGAATTCACTCCTTCTATGATCAACGCGATTTATGCAAATATGCTCGTTGAAAAGCCAAAGAATCACTTTACTGTCGGCATCAACGATGACGTTACAAACACTTCTCTCGATTATTCTGAGATTATTGACACCGCTCCAAAGGGCGCAATCAGCTGCAAGTTCTATGGACTTGGCTCTGACGGCACTGTCGGAAGCAACAAGAACTCTATCAAAATTATCGGCAACTACACAGAAAAATACGCGCAAGCTTATTTCGCATACGACTCAAAGAAGTCAGGCGGTATCACCGTTTCTCACTTGCGTTTTGGCGACACCCCAATTCACAGCGCTTATTTGATTGACCAAGCCGACTTTGTCGCTTGCCACAATCCGTCTTATGTTATCAAATATGATATGATTACTTCACTCAAAAAGAATGGCGTGTTCTTGCTCAACAGTTCTTGGACTCTTGACGACATGGACAAGCACCTTCCTGCAAAGATGAAGAATTTGATTGCAAAGAAAAATATCAAGTTCTACAATATCGACGCTATCAAAGTTGTCGAAGAGATTGGACTTGGCAACAGAATTTCTACCGCTATGCAAGCTTGCTTCTTCAAGCTCGCAAATGTAATTCCTTACGCTGACGCAGAAAAACATATGAAAGAATTTGTTATCAAATCTTTCTCAAAGAAAGGCGAAAAAGTTGTTAATATGAACTTTGCCGCTATCGACAACGCTATCAGCAACATTCAAGAAATCAAGTATCCATCGTCTTGGGCGACTTGCGCCGAGGGCGCTGTTCCTGCAAAGATTACAGAAGATAAATACTTCAATGAGATTATCGCTCCTATCCTTGCTCAAGAAGGCGACAACCTCCCTGTTTCTGCATTTATGCCAAACGCGGACGGTCACGTTCCAACGTCAACCACTCAATTCGAAAAACGCGGAATCGCTGTCGAAGTTCCAGTATGGCTCAGCGACAACTGCATTCAATGCAACCAATGCGCATTTGTTTGCCCACACGCTTGCATAAGACCAGTCGTTCAAAAAGAAGAAACTCTTGCTGGCGCTCCTGCATCGTTTGGAATCGTGGACAGCAAAGCTGCAAAGGGCTACAAATATCGCATGCAAGTTTCTCCGCTTGATTGCACAGGCTGCGGAAGCTGCGCAAACATTTGCCCAGCAAAAGAAAAGGCGCTTGTTATGACAAAACTCGAAGACGTCATCGCAAACAACGAGCCAGCAAATTGGACTTTTGCAAACAGCCTTCCTGCATCTGACGCTCCTATCAAGAGAGACACAGTTCTTGGAAGTCAATTGAACAAACCTTATTTCGAGTTCTCTGGCGCTTGCGCTGGTTGTGGAGAAACACCTTATCTCAAGGTTATCACCCAATTGTTTGGCGAAAGAATGGTTGTTGCAAACGCAACTGGTTGCTCGTCAATTTATGGCGGTTCTGCTCCAACTTGCCCTTATTGCAAGGACGAAAAAGGCAATGGACCTGCTTGGGCAAACAGCTTGTTCGAGGACAATGCAGAATTTGGATATGGTATCAACGTGGCTTATGGTCAACGCCGTGTCAAAATTGCTGACAACGCAAAAGCTTTGCTCGCGCTTGGCGTAGACGAAAGCGTTGCGACATTGCTCAACAACTGGCTTGACTCTTACAAAAATGTTGACGCAAACAAAGTCGCTTCTGAGGCTATTCGCGCCGCTATCGACGGACTTGTCGCAAACGAAATCGACCCTGACAAAAAAGCTTTGCTCGCTGACATCGCAAAAAGCAAAGATTGTCTCATCAAAAAATCAATCTGGATATTTGGTGGCGACGGCTGGGCTTATGATATCGGTTATGGCGGACTTGACCACGTGCTCGCAATGGGCGAAGACGTCAACGTAATCGTTCTTGACACAGAAGTTTATTCCAACACAGGCGGACAAGCGTCCAAGTCATCACCTACTGGCGCAGTTGCAAAATTCGCCGCTGGCGGAAAATTGACAAAGAAAAAGGACCTTGGAAGAATGGCGATGAGCTATGGCTATGTCTATGTAGCGCAAATTTCTATGGGCGCAAATATGAATCAATGCTTGACCGCTATCAAAGAAGCCGAGGCTTATGACGGACCATCTTTGATTATCGCGTACGCTCCTTGCATCAACCACGGTATCAATATGTCCAACTCACAACTTGAGATGAAAAAGGCCGTTGACGCAGGTTATTGGCAACTCTACAGCTACAACCCACAATTGGTTGGAACTGAGAAAAATCCATTCAAACTTGCAAGCAAAGAACCTACTATCAACTACAAAGAATTCCTTATGGGCGAAAATAGATACGCTATGCTCGCAAAAGCAAAGCCAGAAGTTGCAGAAAAGCTCTTCAAACTCAATGAGGAACAAGCAAAAGACAGATATGCAGGCTACAAGAAGTTGTCCGAATAATCTCGTCTAACAACAACAAATCAAATACGGCGCGTCGCAAGACAAGCCGTATTTTTTTGCTCTATTATTTGTTTTGTTTATTTATTTGGTTTATTTGTTTGGTTTATTTGTTTTGTTTACTTGTTTTGTTTACTTGTTTTGTTTACTTGTTTTGTTTTCTTTGTTTGGTTTTTCTTTGTTTGGTTTTTCTTTGTAGAATTTTCTGCGGTGACTTGCGACAAGTGTAATAAACGCGCAATTTTGCCATATAAATAATTGTATGTATTTATCGCAAAAAACAAAAAAATTAATAGCTATCATCGTCACAACAATTTTGCTTGTCTTGGTCGCGGCAGGCATTTTCTGGGATATATTTTTCTTGCGGGAAAAATACTTTCCGACAAAATATACCTTGGAGCTTGAGCTCGAGCCTGACAAGGCGCGCGTTTCCGTTCAAGAAAAAATTGTGTATTACAATCAAGGCGACAGCCCACTTTCTGAGATATGGCTCAATTTCTATCCCAACGCTTTCAACGACAAAAGCAAGCCTTTGCCTTGTTGCAAAGAAGAATTGCCGACTGCCTATCCTTATGGCGTCAACTATGGCAAGGCTGACTTCCAAAGCTTGACTTGCGACAACATTTCCAACTGGAGCTTCGACAGCGCGCGCAATATTGTCATCATTCAACTTGCGATTGCCCTGCCCCCGTCCGAGAAAGTCACTATCAGCGCGACTTTCCATCTCACTTTGCCCGTCACAACTTTGCGATATGGAATGAACGAAAGCGCGATTATGCTCACAAACTTTTATTTGCAAGTGCCCCCTTTGTCCAACGGAAAGTGGCAAATTTATGACTATTTTGCTATCGGCGACCCCTTTTTCAACGAGTGCGCCGATTATGCCGTGAGCTATCGACTGCCACAAGGCTATCGCGCGGTCAACAGCGGAAGCTATACCGAATATGAGCAAAACCACAAAACATACGTCTTTGCAGAGTGCAAAAATATCCGTGACTTTTCTATTGTAATGAGCAAAGTAGCAAGCAAAAAAGCTATTACTTTTGGCAATCTTCAACTTTCTTATCTCTACACTTTCGACCTTGCCCCCGACAAAACAATGGAGCAAATAAAGTCGGCTCTCTCGACATTTTCGACACTCTATGGCGAATATGGTTACAACACTTTTTCTGTCGCTAAAATTCCTTTTGTCGCGGGCGGAATGGAATTTGGAACAATGATTTATATCAGCGACGAACTTGCGGAAGATATGCAAGAAACTGTCATCGCGCACGAGACGGCGCACCAATGGTGGTATGGAATGGTCGGCACAAACCCGATTGTCCAACCGTGGCTCGATGAAGGACTGACGGAATTTTCTGTCTATCAATATTATTTGACCAACAACAATATTGCCGCAGCGACAAAATATATTGCCAGCGCGCAAAGCGCTTACGACGATTATTTGACTGCAAAACTCGCCAGCAGTGGGCAAGAAGTGGACAAAATGCAATTCCATTTTCCGCTCGACAAATATAGCGACAATTTCGATTATACAAACATTTGCTACAACAAGTCACTGCTCCTTTGGCGTGACGCGCAAAACTATATGACGACAAAAAAACTCAACAAAGCGCTGACAACCATTGCCAAAGATTGCCGTTACAAGGTTGTAAACAGCCAAATTGTCTTTGATTACCTTGACAAAACCAAGTCAAAAACATCTCAACATCTCAACAATTGGATAGGAAAATTTTGACAACTTGTATACTTTCGTCAAAAAGTACAACAATAGAATTGTACCAAATAAGGAGGTATAAAGTTATGGAAAAAACTAACAAAGCAAACGGCGCAAAAAATGCTCAAAGAGCAAAACAAAAATCAAACGCTGGCGCAGAAAAAGCTTGCTCGAACTCAAAGACAAACGCGACAAAAGCTTACTCTAGCACCGAAAAGGCGTAAAGCAAAACAAGAGTTGACAAAACTGCAAAGTTTTGCGACTTTCTTGTAGAAAAAAATGCGATACCTGCAAAGATATCGCATTTTTTCGTTTTATTGTCTTATTGTCATTTATTTTTTCTAGTCAAAAGTAATGTTTTCTAACTTGTTGATAAAGCTTTTTGTGCGCTCGCATTTTGGGTTTTCGAAAATTTCTTGCGGAGTGCCCTGTTCAACAATCACGCCGTCCGCCATAAAAATAACTCTATCCGCGACTTTGCGCGCAAATTCCATCTCGTGAGTGACAACAACCATTGTTGTCTCGCCACTTTTGAGACCTTTGATAACTTTGAGAACTTCACCAGTGAGTTCTGGGTCGAGCGCGCTTGTCGGCTCATCGAAACAAAGAACGTCAGGGTTGAGCGCCAAGGCGCGAGCGATAGCGATTCTCTGTTGTTGTCCGCCAGACAACTCGCAAGGATAGCTTGCCGCTTTTTCTCTCAGCCCAACTTTGTCGAGCAAGGCGAAAGCAAGATTCTCAATTTTGTTTTTGCTTTCTTCCTTTTCTTGCGCTTTGGCAAGTTTGTCGGCAATCTTTTCTTCTTTTGTCAACACTTTGCCTTTGTTGGCTATTTTTTTTGCCTTTTGCGCAGCTTTAAACTCGTCCTTGTTGAGCATTTCCGCCGCAAGCATAATGTTTTTGAGAACGTTGTAATGCGGAAAAAGATTGAAAGATTGGAAAACCAAGCCAAAATGCAATCTCTTTTTGCGTTGTTCTTTGTCGCTTGCAATCTTTTTGCCTTCGCCGACTTTTATGTCCAAAACCTTGTCGCCATTGACGGTGATTGAGCCTTCGTCAGCGCTTTCGAGAAAGTTTATGCAACGCAAAAGCGTCGTTTTTCCACTGCCCGACGAGCCAATAATCGCGACAATCTCGCCCTTGTTCATTTCAAAATTTATTCCGCGCAAAACTTGCGTGCTTCCAAAATTTTTCTTTATATTGTTTACTTCAAAAAAAGCCATTTTTTCTCCTTAAATGCGATAATAATTCATACGCTTTTCGATATAGCCAAAGAGCAATGTGAGCAGTCCGTTGAAAACCAAATAGAACAGTCCTGCATAGAACAACGGCCACAGAATGCCTTGAACGTTGACAATTTTTTGCGCTTCTTTGATAAGCTCGCCCACGGCGATAATTTGCGCAAGCGACGTGTCTTTGACAAGTGTGATTACTTCGTTGCTCATCGGCGCCATAATTCTTTTGCAAACTTGCGGAAGGACTACGTTGCCAAAAATTTGTCTCTTTTTCATACCAAGCACCGCGCCTGCCTCATATTGTCCCTTTGGAATTGACTCAATGCCACCGCGATATATCTCAGAAAAATAGCACGCGTAATTGATAACAAACGCGACAATTACCGCGACAAGTCGGTCGTTTATTTGAATATTCCACCCCAGCAAGCCCGGTCCATAGAATATCACGATTATTTGCAACATCAACGGCGTGCCCCTGATTATCCAAATAAAAACTTTGACGATATATTTCAAAGGCGAAAATCTTGACTTTGAGCCAAAACAAAGCAACAGTCCGAGTGGCAAAGCAAACACGAGCGTAGAGAAAAATATCGCTAGCGTGTTGCCAAAGCCAGAGAAAAGTTGCAGGTTTATTTCCCAAAATTTTTGCATTGTTTCTTGAAATGTTAATTGTGCCATTATAATACGCATACTCTTGTCCACAATCAAGCGGACAAGAGTTCCTTTGTTTTTATTTTATTTGTTGATTAATATTATTTTTTGAGCAATGCAAGAACAACACTTTCTCCAGCAGAACCACTTTCGACAGCTATGCGAACATTTTTGATATCTTCGTTTGTCTTATATTTGTCAGCGTTTGACTTCTTGACAACCGCGCATTGCTTGTTTGCCATATATGGAGTAGAAAATTCAATTGCCTTCGAGAGTTCGTCGGTGATTGTCATGCCATTCCAAATGCAATCAATTTTGTTATCTTTCAATTCAATGAGCTTTGTGTCCCAATTTATTTCTACAAACTCAACTTTGAGACCAAGGTTGGAGAAAACTTTTGTTGCAAGGTCGATATCGAAACCAACAAGTTTGCCGCCTTTATCAAAAGCTATCGGAGCAAAAACAGTATATCCCATTTTGATTGTGCCATTAGCTTTGACAGTGTCCCAGTCAGATTTGTCGGCGATGCTGTCCCACTTTGAAGTGTAATCAACGTCAAGCAAGCTTTCTGTCAAGCCATATGTCTCAGCGATTGCTTTCACAGTGCCGTCTTTTGCAAGTTTTGCAAGTTCGGTGTTTACTTTGTCAGCGATTGCGCTTCCTTTGCGGAAACCAATGCCATACTTCTCGTCGCCGAGATTGATGCCACTTGCAATTTGCAAGTCTTTGGACATTGAGTCAGCTTGCTTTACATAATAGCCAGCCATAACTGAATCCATAACGCCTACGTCAGCCTTTCCGCTGTTAAGTTCAAGAAAAATGTCCGTTTGTTTTTTGAGAGAAATAACTTCCCCTTTTTGGCCAGAGCAAGCAACTGCAAACAATGCAACCGCCACGCACAGAATTGATACAATTGACAATAAAACTTTCTTTTTCATTTTTAGATCTCCTTTCGTGATTTAGTGTGCTAAATCGTTCTTATGTTTGTATTATACTTCATTAAACTAAAGAAGTAAAGCGTTTTTAACAACTTTTTTAATTTTTTTTTAATTATTTTCAAAATTCTCAAAATTATCGTTATTTTAACTTTCAAAATGAGTAAATTTGCTTTTTTTCCAGCCAAAATTGCTTTCCTATATTATAATACAAATATTTATCAATAATTGAGCGTAAAAAAACCGCCTTGGAAAACTCCCAAGGCGGAAAAAATGAACAAAAAGGCGAATTATTGTTTAAAACTGTCTTTGAGACCTGTGATAAGATTGAATTCGTACTTGCCGTCTTTTCCATAATTTTTGACAGCGCTGTAATAGCCCATTCTCATAAACTGGAATTTGTCATAAGCTTGCGCGTTCGCAAGAGCTTTTTCGCCCTTTGCGAGACAAATTTTGTGGCTTTCTGGCGTAAGTCTTTCTGAGAAGTCGCCATCGCCGTCCATCAAAAGATAGTCATATTCGTGCAAGGTGAGCTCAACGCAATCGTCGGCGTTCACCCACTGAATTACACCTTTGACTTTTATGCCGGCATTTGCGCCGCCGCTGATGCTGTCAGGGATAAGCTTGCAAATGACTTCTTGAACATTTCCGTCGCCGTCGCAATTGTGCGAGACATATTCCAAGATATATGAGCCCTTCAAGCGCACCATTCCACCAGGAACAAGGCGCTTATATTTTGGCGGTGGATTGACCGCAAAGTCATCGCTGTCAATAAACAAATTCCTGCCAAAACTTACTTTGTGGAAAGTTTTTACTTCTTCGTTCGGGTTGTTTTCCAAGTCATATTCTTCGTTGTTGAGCGCATTTTCGATTGTCAATTTGATAGGATTTTTGACAACCATCATACGATTTGCGCGCGCATTGAGATAATCTCTTACAAAAAATTCCAACATTGTGACGTCAACTTCGCTGTTAGCCTTTGACACGCCAATCGCTTCGCAAAAGTTCTTTATCGCTTGCGCAGGATAACCTCTTTCGCGCATACCGCTGAGCGTAGGCATTCTCGGGTCAGACCAACCTGCAACCTTGCCTTCTTCCACGAGCTTTTTGAGATAACGCTTGGACATAATCGTGCGCGTCATTCCCAGTCTTGCGAACTCAACTTGCCTTGGCAAACTGCCAAAACCGCAATTTATTTTCACCCAATCATAGAGTGGGCGGTGGTCTTCGAATTCCAACGTGCAGATGCTGTGAGTAATGCCTTCGAATGCGTCCTCCAACGGATGAGCAAAGTCATACATTGGATAAATGCACCACGCGTCGCCCGTGCGATGATGAGTCGCGCGCAAAATGCGATAGATTACTGGGTCGCGCATATTTATATTTGGGCTTGACATATCAATTTTTGCTCTCAAAACTTTTTCGCCGTCAGCATATTTGCCAGCGCGCATATCTTCGAAAAGTTGCAAATTTTCCGCTATCGGACGATTGCGATTTGGGCTTTCTTTGCCTGATTCGGTCAAAGTGCCACGCGACGTTCTGATTTGTTCCGCGTCAAAGTCGCACACAAATGCGAGCCCCTTTTTGATAAGGTCAACCGCGCACTCATACATTCTGCCAAAATAGTCCGACGCATACAATTCCGCATCCCAATCAAAGCCGAGCCATTTGATATCTTCTTTGATAGAATTGACATATTCGACATCCTCTTTGCTTGGGTTGGTGTCGTCATAACGCAAGTTGCATTTGCCGTGATATTTTTCTTTCATACCAAAGTTTATGCACAGCGATTTTGCGTGACCAATATGCAAATAGCCGTTTGGCTCTGGTGGAAAACGCGTGATAATCTCCGCGCACTTTCCTTCCGCCAAGTCGTTGTTGATTATTTCTTCTATAAAGTTTGTTGATTTGTTTTCTTCCATATATATCCCTTGTTGTTAGAACAACCCCTTAATTTCTAATGTTTTTGAGTCAATCGTCATCTCACACGCGCTAGGTTTTTTGCTCAGCCCCGGCATCAGCATAATGTTGCCACACGCCGCCACCAAAAATTCCGCTCCGCCCCTGAGTTGGACTTCTTGAACTTGCAAGACAAAGCCTTGCGGTCTGCCAAGTTTTGTCGCGTCGTCAGAGAACGAATATTGCGTTTTTGCAATGCAAACAGGCAATTTGTCTTTGCCAATCGCCACAATTTGAGCAATGCTTTGTTTCGCCTTTGGCAATATTTCCACACCGCTCGCGCCATAAACTTTTGTCGCAATCGCCGTGATTTTTTCTTCTATTGTTTGTTCTGTCTCATATGCAAAATGGAAGTCGTTCGGCTCTTGCATAGCTTCTATGACAGCTTTCGCCAAGTCAATCGCGCCGTCGCCGCCCTTTCCCCAACATTCGCACAACTCGCATTTCGCGCCAAGCGCTTTGCAAGTGTCAGCGACAAAATTTGTTTCTCTCTCAGTGTCAGCAGTAAATTTGTTTATCGCGACAACCGCGTTTATGCCATATACATTTTTGATATTTTCGATATGTCCCACAAGATTGCAAATGCCGTCTTGCAGCGCTTGCATATTTTCTTGTTTGACGTCCTCTTTTTTGACTCCGCCATTATATTTCAAGGCTCTGATTGTCGCCACAAGCACAACCGCTTTTGGTCTCAAGCCTGCCACGCGACACTTGATGTCAAAAAACTTTTCCGCGCCAAGGTCAGCGCCAAAGCCAGCTTCCGTCACCACGATGTCGGCAAGCGACAAGGCAGTTTTCGTCGCGATAATGCTGTTGCAACCGTGCGCGATATTCGCAAATGGTCCGCCGTGAATTATTGCAGGCGTGCCCTCGAGCGTTTGGACAAGGTTAGGCTTCAAGGCGTCCTTGAGAACAATCGCCACCGCGTCAACAATGCCAAGTTGCGAGCAAAAAACAGGTTCGTTCGCAAAAGTATATCCAATGATAATGTTTCCAACTCTGCGTTTGAGGTCAGCCATATCTTGCGACAAGCACAAGACAGCCATTATTTCTGACGCCGCTGTAATGTTGAAGCCTTCTTCTCTCGGCACGCCATTCATCGCTCCGCCAAGTCCGCAAACAACATTTCTGAGCGCGCGGTCATTCATATCCAAACAGCGCTTCCACAAAATTTTGGTAGGGTTCAAATTCAATTCGTTGCCTTGTTGCAAATGATTGTCCACAATCGCCGATATCAAATTGTTGGCGCAAGTGATAGCGTGCAAATCGCCCGTAAAGTGCAAATTTATATCTTCCATTGGCGCGACCTGCGACAAACCACCGCCCGTAGCTCCGCCTTTTACGCCAAAAACTGGACCAAGTGACGGCTCGCGCAATGCAAGGCAAACGCTTTTGCCAAGCTTGTTGAGTCCGTCGGCAAGCCCAATCGACGTCGTAGTTTTGCCTTCGCCGAAAGCAGTCGGGTTGATAGCTGTGACCAAGACGAGATTGTCGCTCAATTTGCCACTTTTGATATCAATTTTCGCCTTATATTTTCCATAATATTCAATATTGTCGTCGCTCAAGCCAAGTTTTGAGGCTATTTCGCCTATTTTTTTCAATTCAACAGAATTTGCAATTTCTATATCGCTGCGCATTTGTTCCTCCGCTTGTGTTTTTTGTTGAGACAAAATAAATAAGGAATTTGTTTTGTTTGCCAAACTCCTATTAATTATTTTATATTTTTTTTCGCAATAAGTCAAGACTTATGCAATTTTATTTTGAAAACTGACATTTTGATATGAGTTTACAATTTATTTTTACATTCTAACTTTCAAAACTGCTTTTTTGATAGGCTTGCTGTCAACATTTAGGCTTGGCGCGTGCGCTTCTTGTGGGAACAACACTACAAAATCGCCCTTTTGCAATTGCAAAAAAGTAAATTCGCCCTTCCACAACGCTATGTCGCGCTCTGAGTTGTATGGAGTTGCCACTGTCAAATCTTCGACCTTTGCAATGCCAATTTGCTCTTTTCCCGACAAAACCATTTGTATGTCAGCCCACTTGTCGTGAGTTTCCGCGCTCGCGCCACTGGCGCTGTTGCCGTCAATTTGCATAACGGTATAATACAAATTGTCATTTATGACCACCTTGCCAAGCGGAGAATTCTCATTCAACGTTTGCGCAAGCTTCAACGCTTCACAAATTTTGTCATTCGCAAGATAATTGTTTATGTTTTTTATGTTGTCAAATATCATTTTTTCACCTATTTTTTAATATTTTTGCAATTTTTTAATAAAGTATCCTATCTTTTTTACTATTTTTTTGTCTGTTTTTTCAATGATTTATAATATTATAGTTACAATCTTTTTCAATAATTTGCAATTTCATTTATTTCTTTTCCACAAATTTATCAACTATTTATCATTTTATTCATTTCTTTTTCTCGATGTTTTTGCAATTTTATTTACTGCTTTTCTCGCCAACTCTTTTCCATTTGCGGACATTTCCACTCGCTGCAAAGTCGGCGTTTATTTCGTCAACAAGCGTTGTGAGAATTTCTTCTTTGTCGTCGCCGCGCAAATTTTTCTCGACAAACTCATACAAGACGTCGCATTGCGCGCTCGCGCTCATCGCCTTGTGTTCGCCACGGCATTGCTCTACAAACTCGCCCAGCCCCAAGAAAAACTCATATGGCGCAAAATATTGCGGAACAAGCATCTCTATCGCCCTTGCAAATCGCCCGCTGTTGTGATAGGTCTCCAGGGCGCTTTCGGCGCGTTTCAACTCTACAATCTCGTCATAGCTCAACTGTGGCGAGCTGACAATCTCATATGGCGGAGCGGTGCGCACAACATAACCTGCGCGCTGATTGTACATATTCGACCCCTTGAGAATTTTGAGAAAGCCAAGTTGCAAATTTTCCGCCTTGAGCAAAAAAAGCCTGTCGAAGCCACGCACAAAGCTTTCTTTGTTTTCGTCAGGCAAACCTGCAATCAAATCGACGTGAATATGGCTGTTGCCAAGGGCTACAAGTCGAGTGATATTGCTCTCAATCTTGCTCACGTTCGCGCTTCTTCCGACCAAGGCAAGCGTGTCTTTGTTGTAAGATTGCACGCCAATCTCGAACTGGAAAAGCCCCTTGCGCGCCCTTTGCAAGGTGGCAAAAATCTCATCGTCGAAAAGTTCTGGCGCAAGCTCAAAGTGAAAATTTGTGTTTCTATCATTATATTTGTCTATCAAAAACGAGAAAATTTTGTTCGCTCTTTTGATATCAAAGTTGAATGTGCGGTCAACAAGTTTTATTTGTCGCGGGTCATATTCCATCAGCGCCTCAAAGTCAGCAAAAGTCCTTTCCAAACTGAAAGTTCTCACGCCGTGAGAGTTTGCCGACATGCAATAACTGCAATGATAAGGGCAACCGCGGCTCGTTTCCATATACAAAATTTTGTCTTTGCCAAGCGCTGCATAATCAGGCGTATAAGGTCGCGCGATGTCGTCCAAATGCGCCACCGAGCCAGCCTCAATCACCTTGTCGAACTTGTTGTCGCCACGCTCAATGCTGTCCAACAACTGCCCAAAAACGAAGTCGCCTTCCCCTTTGATAATATAATCGCACAAGGGCAAATAAGTCTCAATGTCAAACGTAACCTCATAACCGCCAAGGATAATTGTCAAGTTTGGCAAGAAAAGTTTTATCTCATCGAGAATTTTCCTTACAACGGATATGTTGAAGATATAACAACTTATCGCGAGCGTGTCAGGTCTTGCGCAATAAATTTGTTGGAGCAGCGTGTCAATGTTGACATTGACATTTGTTTCCAAAATTTCGATGTTTTGCCCCACCGCGTTGGCGCAAAGATATCTCGGCGCGAGCAAAGTGTGCACATATTGAGAATTGAGCGAAAGAAATAAAGTTTTCATAACTACATTCTAACATTTTTGCGAGCTTTTTGCAAGAATAATCTACCTTTTGGCTGACAACTTTCTTGTAGGAATTTTGCAAACTTTTTTTGAATGAGTTTTGTTTTTTCATTTTTTTATATAAACTTTATTTTTTCGCTTTTTTCTTATTGACAACTTTCTTATAGGAATTTTACGCGAACTTTCTTTTTTTGAATGAGTTTTGTTTTTCCGCCTTTTCCATTTTAATTACTTTTATTTTTTGTTGTATTCTTTGACACAAACGTCTTTTGTCGCCATATCAATGTTGTTGAGTTCTTCGCGAGTAAAACCGCAGTTTTTGAGCGCGCCAATATTGCTCAAAATTTGTTGCGAGTTGGACGCGCCCACAAGCACGCTTGTGATATATTTGTCCTTCAATATCCAACTGAGCGCCATTTGTGAGAGACTTTGCCCACGCTCGCCAGCAAGCGCGTCAAGTTTGCGCACGGCTTGCATTTTCTCGGGGGTGAGATTCTCGACTTTGAGAAATCTTCCGTCTGTTTTGATTCTGCTGTTGTCTGGCACTCCGTCCAAATATTTTTCGCTGAGAATGCCTTGGGCAAGCGGACTGAAAGTTATCAAGCCACAACCTTGCGCGTAAGCGTTTTCTTTGAGTTTGTCGCTTTCGATATGTCTGTCAAGAATGGAATAACGCACTTGATTGATAACAAACGGGCATCTCAAATCTTTGAGAATGTCAATCGCGCTGAGCATTGTCTCTGTGTCATAGTTGGATATGCCAGCATAGAGCGCCTTTCCGCTTTTGACCGCGGTGTCGAGCGCCATCATACTTTCTTCCAACGGCGTGTTTTTGTCCATGCGGTGATGATAGAAAATGTCAACATAGCCCATTTGCATTCTTTTGAGGCTTTGGTCAAGGCTTGCGAGAATATATTTGCGCGAGCCGCCGTCGCCATAAGGGCCGTCCCACATTTTGTAGCCAGCCTTTGTCGATATGATAAGTTCGTCGCGATAAGGACGGAGCGTTTGCGACATAATTTTGCCAAAATTTTCTTCCGCGCTGCCGTCGACAGGTCCATAATTGTTGGCAAGGTCAAAGTGAGTTATGCCATTGTCGAAAGCCGTCGTAAGCATTTCCGTCATATTTTGAATGTTTGCGTTTGAGCCAAAGTTGTGCCACAAGCCAAGCGAAATGCGTGGCAAAGCGAGCCCCGACTTGCCTGAGCGCGCATATTGCATTGATGAATATCTGTTTTCTTTTGCTGTGTAATCCATATTAATACCCCCTTGGTGTCATATATATTTTAGCACAAATTCCGTGTAATGTTGCAGTTTTTTGCAAAAAAATATCCGACTGCCACAAGTTTGCAACAATCGGATATTTTGAATAGCTTTTCTATTATTTTCCGTCTTTTTCCAACTCAAAATAAGGATTAACGACCCACTTCGCCATGCCAATATCGCGAATTTTGAAAGGATTCCAACAAGCGTTTCCACGATAAACTTTTTGGCTCGGCAAGACAAGCCCTTGCGCTTGCAACTTGTCGCGCTTGCTCTCGAAGCGTCTCTCGAAGTCGTCATATTCCATATTCGTTTCTTGTGTCCAACCGACTTCCGCAATCGCGCACATTCTTGGGACAGTGTTAAAGTCAAGTTTACGTTCGTCTCTGATATATTCCGTCCATTGCGGAGCTTCAACTCCAAGCACGCCGCTTTCGTTTTTGATGCCAATTTTGCTCGGCGCAAAACTGTATGTTTTGGCAAGCGGACGCTTCATATAAGGGTGATCCATATAGACAAAGTCGACCATAGAAATGACAAGTTTTCCGCCGTTGTCTATCCAATCGAGCTCATATCTCGAGCCAATGTGCCTTGTCCACCATTGTGGAATTATGTTTTTGTTGAGTGTTTTGCTTGACTCAAGAATCTCATTCCAGCCAAGCGTTGTCTTGCCTTTTGAGCTCAAATAGTCCGCCATAACGTTGTTGAAATAGCCCTGCAACTCATTTTCGTTCGCAAGCCCGAGTTCCTTTATTTTCGCTTGGCATTTTGGACAAGTTTTCCATTTGTTTTTTGGCACTTCGTCTCCGCCGATATGGAAATATTTGCACGGAAAAATATCAACCAATTCGTCAACAATGTCTTTTGCAAATTGATAAATATTTTCTTTTCCACAACAACCGATGTTGTCCATCACGCCCCAACGGTTGGAAACTTCGACCTTTTCGCCCGTGCAAGAAAGCTCTGGATAACACGATATCGCCGAGACAAGGTGTCCGGGCATATCAATCTCTGGCACGACTTCGACCGCTCTTTTGCTCGCGTAATCGACAATGTCGCGCATTTGCTCTTGAGAATAGAACAAGCCTCTGCCATATTCTTTGCCGTCGTGTTCTTCCCTTTTGGTAGGATAGCCCTTGAGCGAAAGCGGCGTATCTTTGCGAATGCAACCTTTTGTGGTCAAAAGCGGATATTTTTTGATTTCCGCGCGCCAACCTTGGTCTTCTGAGAGATGCCAGTGGAAAATGTTTAGCTTTACGCTCGCCATAAGGTCGATATATTGTTTGATTTTTTCTATCGTCCAGAAATGCCTTGCGCAATCAAGCATAAAACTTCTGTATTCGAATCTCGGCTTGTCACAAATTGTCACACACTCAACCGCGCCGTCGCCGTCGAGCATTTGAGAGAGAGTTTGCGCCGCATAGAAAAAGCCGTTGAACCCGCTCGCCTTGACTTCCACTTTGTCAGCCTTTGCGACAATAGAATATTCTTCTTTTGCCATCGCGCAGTCCGTGACAAATTCGACCGAGTTTGACGACTTGTTGTCGAACTTTGCAAGCGCTTTTGCAACGCTGTCTTTGAGTTGGCTATCTTGACAAATTATCTTTGTGTTTTTGCCAAGCGCCATTTTTCCGCCCAAAAGCGTAACCTTGTTTGGTTGTGGAATTATGTTCATTTTTTTCTCCCTTATTTTTGTTTACTTATTTGTTCAAAATATTTTTTGTTTTCTTATTTATCAATTGAAAGCTATGAGCCACTGCTCGCTTTCCAAGCCGAAAGAATCAAGCGCGCTTATTGCAATTTTGGCGCAATTTGTTGGAATGTTTGGCGGCAATCTGAGCTTTGTAAGGGCGCTCATACGCGATATTCCGAGCGAAAAGTCACTGAAATATAGCATTTTGTCCCACATTGCGCCGTCTTTTGCTTCTCCATTATATGTTGTTGGAGACAGCTGCAAAACGTTGTCCTGCGCGTCAAGAAATTGCAGGCCATAACTGTGCACAAAGTCGTCGTCAGCAAAGCTGTTGAATGTCAGCGTTTTGATATCTTTGCCGTCAATTGACTTCTCGTTGGCTATCGACGCGTTGAGTTGACCTACGCGCGGAAATGTCGGCTTTTTGTTGCTCGCTTTGCGAACGGTGTCAGTGTAAAGGAAGTTGTCAACGTTGTTGAAAGGCGTGGACACAATCCACGGCGCGCGCGTTTCTTCGCCCGTCGCAAGGTTAACGCGTCTTATCGTTACGTCTATTTTGTTGACTTCGATTATCAGTCCGACTGGGTTGTCAATCGCCATGCTTTTGCCATAAGCGTTGAGCGGAATCGTCTCGTTGTATCGTCCGCTTTCCAACTCGATATAGTCGGTCGCTTGCGTGTTGACCGCGGTATATTCCCCCTGCCACATTGAGCGTTCGTCCTCAAGAGCCGAATGCACGTGACCTGACAAGTTGATTACTTGCGGATAATTTTTGAGCAAGGCGAAAATGTCGTCGTTGCCCCACTCGTCGTTGCAATAAGACGTTTTTGTCCCGCCAAGATGAGTGGTAACAAAAATTGGTCGATTGGGGTCGCTCGCAACGGCGCTGTCCAGTTGTTCTTTCATTTTTTCGAGATTGCGATATGACTTGTCATAACTTCCGTTGGAAGAACTCCACGTGATAAAATGGAAGCCATTTACAATCTTGTGCGTATAAGGCAATTCGCCCGTATATTTGGAGAATCGTCTTTGCATTTTTGCAGGCGTAGGAATCTCGAAGTCTTTGAAAAAGTCCCCCAGCCAATAATCGTGATTGCCAATCGCGTAAGACAAGATTGGGCCTTTGTTAGGAAAAACGCTTTTGTAAGTCCTTTTGTAAGACTCCCACGCCTCGACAGTGCCAAGGTCGGTCGTGTCGCCCGTGTTGACAAGAACGTCAACTTCTGCGTCGCGGAAATATTGCAAACCTTTGCGCAATTTTTCTTGTTGATAAGAGTCCTCGCCACTCGCAGGGAGTTGGAAGTCTCCAAAAACTCCAACTTTAACCGTTTCGCCGTCAGCGACAGTGTATGAACGCGTCTCGTCATACAGCGCGGAATATCCAAAATATACGCCACACGAAACTGTCAGCACCAACAAAAGCGTGACAGCGATTGATATTACGCTGGATAAATACTTTCTTTTCATTTTTCTCCCTTTCCAAATTCTCGCTTGCGCAAGTTTTCACTTTCATAATTTTTTGTTTATGCTACTTTATTTTTTATATTTTTCTTTCGTTACTTTTTAATTTTGCAACTTTACTTTTTTATGTTTTTACTTTCGCAAGTTTTTTGATGAGTTTTCTTTTCGCAACTTTTCTGCTTTTGAAACACTGTTTTTTAAGTTTTTGTCTTTTGCGCTTTTTACTTTTGCAACTTCCTTTTTTTTGCGATTTTTCACTTTGCCAAATGCAAAATTTATTATTACATTATTATCTTAACACACTTGAGAGATTAAATCAAAATGTTTTTAAAAAGTTTTTCTATTATTTACTTTCTTTTCATATTCGAAAAAACGCAGTTCAATAAAAACGCGAAAATTCGCGACCTTTGCAAATATAGCTTTCTCGTGAATAATTTTCCGCCCGCCGTCAACAATAACAATTTTTTTCTCGCTCGCAATTCCAAAAAACGCAGTTCAATAAAACCGCGAAAATTCGCGACCTTTGCAAATATCGCTTTCGCGTGAATAATTTTCCGCTCGCCGTCAACAATAGTGACAAGGAGTTTTGTATGAAAAAATTTGCAGTAATTTCTTTCCTTTTGATAATTTGCTCAATCGGCGCAATCGCCGCGCAATATCAACCGCCCAAGGCTGACTATATCAGAATACATATTCGCGCCAACAGCAACGACGATATCGACCAAAATGTCAAATATAAAGTAAAAGAAAGCATTGTTGAGATGCTTTCTCCGAGACTGTCTGGCGCGCAATCAAAAGCGCAAGCTTTCGCGATTGTCAACGCCAACTTGAGCGAGATAGAAAAAACCGCCAACGCGACGCTTTCCGCCAACGGCTTTGATTACACGAGCCACGCGAAACTTTGCCAAGAAAAGTTCCCGACGCGCAGTTATGGCGAGCTGACCTTGTCAAGCGGTGTCTATGACGCGCTTATCTTGGAGCTCGGCAGTGGAACTGGCGACAATTGGTGGTGCGTGGTCTTTCCACCGCTGTGCTTTGTCGCGGACGGCGAAGGCGAAAAAGTCGTCTACAAGTCAAAGATTGTCGAACTGTGGAACGAGTTTGTCCAAGACTAATCTCGTTGCCTTGCGCGATTACTTAACTTTTTCTTTGCGCGCCAGCTTTGCCCTTCAATTTTTATGCGATATTTTACAATATCATTTATGCTTATTTTTGATTGCATTTTTTTTACAATTTTTTGATAAAATTTACTGCTTTTTGCCGTAAGTTATTAAATATTCGCGCTTTTTTGCTGACAATTCACGCTTTTTTGTTAAAATTTTGCGCTTTTTTTGTTAAAAATTAAACAAATTTTAAAAAGCCTATTGACATTGATTGCGATTAAGTTTAAAATATAGGTATAATAACCACAAGGAGAAGCGTATGAAAACAGAATATGAAAGTTTGTTTACACCATGGAAAGTCAAAAACGTGGAAATAAAAAACCGTATCGTTTTGACGTCAATGGGTGGCACGTCCATTTTTGGGTGGATGGAACCGCACCATTTTGACAAGGAAGCCGCCAACTTCCTGCTCGAGCGAGCAAAAAACAATGTCGGTCTCATTCTGCCCGGCATCGCTCCTATCAGGAATATTATGGGCGGTGGCTGGCTCTACAAAAGCAAAAAGTCGTTCAAAGAACTCAAGGTCTTTATGGAAGAATTCCACAAGACTGGCGCAAAAATGTTCATTCAATTGACCGCCGGCTTTGGGCGCGCATTTTCCGTCAACGAATTGATGGAAAAAATGACAGAAAACAAGGTTCTTGGCGCTGTCGGCAAGTTGCTTTTTGACGTTGACAGACTGACCGCAAGCGCAAGCGCAAACCCAAATCGCTGGTCGGACAAAGTTCCTTCTCGCCCGCTCACCATTCAAGAAATTGAAGAAATGGTTGTCGCTTTTGGCGAGACGGCAAAAATGTGCAAAGAAGCTGGCGTCGACGGCGTTGAGATTCACGCGGTGCACGAAGGCTATTTGCTTGACCAATTTACAACCGCATACACCAACCAAAGAACGGACGAATATGGCGGTTCTTTCGAAAATCGCTATCGCTTCCCGACGGATATCGTCAAAGAAATCAAAAAAGTTTGTGGCGACGATTACCCTGTCTCACTGCGTTATTCTGTTGTGTCCAAGACAAAGGGCTTCCGCCAAGGCGCAATGCCAAACGAGGACTTTGTCGAAGTCGGTCGCGATATGCAAGAAAGCGAACGCGCGGCGAAATATTTGCAAGATGCCGGCTATGATATGCTCAACGCCGACAATGGCACTTATGATGCTTGGTATTGGTCTCACCCACCAATGTATATGCCCCAAAACTGCAATTTGAGCGATTGCGAACATATCAAAAAGTTTGTGGACATTCCTGTGGTTTGCGCCGGAAGAATGACTCCTGCCGAGGCGGCGAAAGCTATCGCGGACGGCAAACTCGACGGTATGGGCGTTGCTCGGCAGTTTTTGGCTGACCCACAATGGGTAACAAAACTTATGCAAGACAAAGAAAACGAAATTTTGCCGTGCATTTGTTGCCACAATGGCTGTTTCAATATGGCGCATTACAAAGGCGTGCCAAATGAGCAGGACTTGAGCGACACTATGCATATGGCGAGATGCGCAATCAACCCAGAAACAATGCAAACCAAAAAATATCACATAACAAAAACGTCCAAACCGAAAAATATCGCCGTCATCGGCGGTGGCATTGGCGGTATGGAAGTCGCGCGTGTCGCAACCTTGCGCGGTCACAAAGTGACGATATATGAGAAGTCTGACAAGCTCGGCGGAATTTTTATCGCGGCGGCGTCACCGTCTTTCAAAGAAAAAGATAGACAACTCATCGAGTGGTATCGCGCTGAGATTGCAAAACTCGGCATCGAAGTAAAATTCAATTCGGAAGTCAAATCGCCAGCGGAACTGCAAGCTGACGAAGTCATTATCGCGACGGGCGCGACGCCAAAACACTTCAACGTGAACGGCATCGAAAAGTCAATCGAAGCGTGCGAATATCTTTCTGGCAAGAAAAAAGTCGGGAAAAATGTTATCATTGTCGGCGGTGGTTTGACTGGCTGTGAGATTGCGTACGACTTGTTTCTCAAAGGGAAAACGCCAACGATTGTCGAAATGAAAAATGACCTTATCGCGGTCAAAGGCGTGTGCCTTGCCAACAGTTCTTATTTGCGCGACTTCTTTGCGCTCAACAAGGTGCAAGTTTTCCTTGAGACAAAACTCGACGAAATAACCGCAAACGGCATCGTCGCGGTGGACAAAGACGGCAAAAAATTCGACATCGCAGGCGACAGCGTTATTATGTCAGTCGGCTACAACCCAAGCCCGCTCGTCAACGACAAAAAAGCAAAACTCGTAGGAGATTGCAAGACGGTCGGCAACCTGAGAACGGCAATTTGGGAAGCGTGGAATGTCGCTATGAAGTTGTAAACGGCTCACGGAACAAGACTTTTGTCGCGACAATTGTCTCCTTATTGCAAAACAAGGCAGGAACGCAAGTTCCTGCCTTATCTTTTTGTTTGTTTTCAATTCTTTTTTTGAATTTGTTTAATATCTTTGATTGCCCTTTTCTTTTTGATTTTACTTCGTTTTTTTACATTTTTACTTTTGTTTTTCAGTCATATTTGTTTTTAATTTGCTTCTTTTTTGTATATCTTTCAATTCTTCAGCTTTTTTTATCTTTTTTGTTCAGTTCTTTTCGCTTGCGTTGCTTTCACTTTCGACTTTTTCGTCGTTTTTGTTGTTGCTTTTGTTGTTGTTTTTAACAATTCCAAGCGCGTTTTTCAACACTGCGCAAAACATAAACAACGCGACAAACATAGTCACGTGCGCCACTGCCGCGCCAGCTTGCAACAGTCCGCTGATTGCGACGCCACCAAGCAGTTGCGTAAAGCCTTTGTATAGAATAAACGCCAACAACAAGCTAAAGCCCACCAAGTATACGACAAAAAACGCATAGAAATTTTTCGCTTTGGTGATATTGATTGACTTGTCCAACAATATCATTACAAGCGAAAACATTGCGCCCAACACCAATATATGCACGTGCGCCGACACAACCCACGGTCTGCCACTTACGGTCGGATTCCAACCTACCATTTTTGTAGTGACCAAAATTATCACTTCCACCACAAGCGCCAATATCACAAAAGCCAGAAAGGCATTGAACAATTCGCGAATGTTGACCGTCTTTTTTGCAATAATTTTGTTTTTCTTTTGTTCTTCCACAATTTTTTCCTCCAATCATTTTTTCTTTTATTTCGGCGCAAATGCAACAAAAGCGTTTCTTTTGCGCAAATTTAACTTCATTTTATTTTGTCCTTGCAAACAAGCTTGACTATCACGTCAAAATTTTTGTCGCCATTCGCCACAATGTTCAACGTCTCGTCCGTCCAATCAATATCGACGCTTTCGCCCGTCAAGACAGTATAATTTTCTATCTTGTTGCCACGCAAATCGAGCGTAATTTTTCGTCCATGTTGGTCTTGCAAAATATGCAAATAAATCGCATTTTCTTTGTAGCAGCTCAACACTCCGTCTTGCGCCGACCAAATTCCACCGCGCGTTCCATAAATGCTTTCGCCATATTTTTCGAGCCAATCGCCGAGTTCTCTCATTCTTTTGACGTCGCGTTTGCCGAGTTCGCCATTCGGCTTGCAGCCTGTGCTGAGCAAATAATTGCCGTCTCCGCACACGCAATTTATCATTTGAGACAAGAGCAAATCACGCTTTTTCGGACTGCCACCAGTCCACGACCACGCCCTGCCAAGGCACATGCAAGATTCCCACGGGCGAGTGTTTTGGAAAGCGCCAATCTCACATTCTGGCGTGTCGAAGTCGCCCACAAGCGATGCGCGATTGTTGATAATTATATGCGGTTGCAACTTGCGAATCTCACTTTCCAACTCAAACGAGTCCCACATATCCGCCGTAAACATTCCACCAAACCAAGACGCGTCCCACCACAACATATCAATTTGTCCATAATTTGTCATAAGTTCGCGCGTCGCGTTGAAAAGATATTGAATATATCGCTTTTGTTTTTCCGTCCTTTCGAGCGCGCAACCTTCTTTCACTCGCCAGTGTGGCGGGTCAGGAATAACGTCAATTTTTGACACTTCGAGTGGCTCATAATCTGGGTGTTTGCACTCGCGTTTAGAAAAATATAAGCCTATTCTCAGCCCTTCTTTTCTGAAAGCTTCAACCATTTCTTTGAGATAATCTCTGCCGAACGGCGAATTTGTAATCTTGTAATCGGAAAATTGCGTGTCCCACATATGGAAGCCCTCCATATGCTTTGTGATAATTACAACATATTTACAACCACTCTCTTTCGCGACTTTCGCCCACTTTGACGCGTCAAATTTTGCGAATTTCAACTTGTTTGCCCAACCGTCATATATTTTGTCAGGCACCCAACCATGCCCACTGTCGGGCGCAACGCGAGTATAACGCGGCCAACTCAAATCAACTTTGCCAAGCGCGGACAAGCCAACGTGGAGAAACAAGCCGAATTTTGCGTCTCTGAACCATTGCAAATCTTCTTGACTTGCAAACGGATAAGCGTCCCACTCCTCTTGAGTGAAAGGTTGATACAAGAACATTTCCTTGTGCGGTTTCAAATCTTTTTCTAATACCGAAAATGACATAATTGCCCCCTTGTTGCTGTAATTGTTTGAGTTATTTTTGTGTTGCTTTTTGTACTTTTTCTTATGTTTCTTTTTCTATTTTGAGCGATAGGTATTGAGTTATCGCAGTTTTTTGTCTTATTTGAAATATTTTTCTATCATTTTTTTTGCCGTAGGAATGACGTCTTTGTCGCGCGGACATTCGCAATCGGAGCAAGTTTTGCACCATGCCAATTCGAAGTCAGCCAACTTGTTATAGAACTCTCCGTCTCTCCAACTTGGACGGCCAAAGTGCGACCTGTCAATCGGGAAAGGCACAAGCCTGCCCTTTGCTACGCTCTCGGCGCTCGCCTGATAGAAACTTTTCCAACGAGGCAAATAATATTCTTTGACAAGTCCGCCCCACTCTTTCCAGGCGTAATCGTGCAAATCACAACTGCCATTTGTGTCCCCCCACAAGGTTACAAGCAGTCGCGCGTTGTATTCAAAATAGTCCTTCATATCGTCAGTTGTGGCGAGTTTGCGCGCGTCATATAGCCACTTCGAGAGACAAGTCTCACTTCTCAGCGACAACAATTCGTCAACGTCCGACAGCAATTCCAACTGCTTTGTGGCGATATTTTCCATCTCAACCGCGTTCATCGAATGAGCCGCGCGAGCGTAATCGTTTTGATTGATATAGAACAAATCGCTCATCGCTTGGCGAGTGAAGTCTAACAAATCAAATTGATAGCCATCGCTCTTTCCGAATTTTGCGCTTTCACTTGCAAAAATGATAACCGCTTTGCGGAAATATTCTTTGTCATAGAACTTGTCGAGATTGTCGCAAGGCGACGCTTTGATTGGCAAATATCTTGGTCGCGCCGCAATCATCGAGCCGACTTCGTTCTCTTTGTCGCCGTCTGACTTATAGCAAGTCTCAAGGAAAATGTTGTACGCCTGCGCAATTTTTTCGCTGTAAGCTCCATATCGTCTTGTAATATAATTTTTTGTAAACTCGCCGACATTGACGTCGCCACGCTTTGTCATCAGCTCGAAAAGCATATCATAAACATAAATATTTTGTTCGATACCTTCCATAAAAAGCCCCGCCCCGACAACGTTTGAGTTTGTCTTTTTGAGCTCGGAAAAGCAGTTGTGGCTATAAGTTTCCATTCGCCCTTGCAAGGCGTTTTTGCCACCGAAATTGTGCAAATATCCGCACACAAAGTCATATCCCCAGAAGTTGCGACAAGTCTTATACTTTTGCGAATTTATATCAAGAATGAGCAAATTTTCTTTTTTGACCGCCTTTACAATTGGTTTTCTCAGCGACCAAGATTGCATCACCCACACCGCTTGGCTGTCGAAATTGCAGAAAAGTCTCTCAATCGCCTTGCCAACTTTGCGCATATAGAAAATGCTATTTTTTGGCGGCGAGCACTCGTGGAAAGGATCGGTCGCATAGAAATGATAAGCGCCCAACAGCTCCTTTTGCTTGTCCAAAAACGCCCTGCCGAACTTCTCAAAAAGGGCGTCAAGCGGGTCAATTTGCGCCGTTTGCGGAAAGCTGCACCACTTGCGTTTTGGCAAAATTTTCGCGTTTGGAAATTTTTCTATCATACTCATTGGCGCGTGCCCAGAAAAGCCTTGTTGAATAGGATACATTCCAAATTCCAACATACGCGCGATAATTTTCTTGCCAAGTTCCAGCCTATCATAGACATATTTGACGTCTTTTGGCGGACAATAGCCTTCAATATTTGTCATAAGTTGCCACGCCCAAAAGGCAGGGCCTGAGATTGTTTCCAAGGCTTTTTCGCTCGGATAGCCAAAATTCAAAAGCGTTTCGTACCAAACCGCCTCTGTCCCAATGACCGCGAGCGGCATATTTATGCCATTCAACGCCATAAAGTCAAGCTCTTTTTCCCAACGGGAAAAGTCCCACCAACTCATGCTGTAATTGAGCGTGCAATAATTCATATAAACGCGATATTTTTGCTCGATAACCTTGCAAAATTCGCCCTCGAACGGAACAAGTTCAACAATATCCAACTCGCGATTGCCGTTCCAAGAAAGATTGACGTTGCAATACTTTTTGAGATAATCATACAAACCATTCGCCGCGGCAATGATACAATTCGCTTTGATTGTCAACTTGCCCGTGTCAAAAGTCACACAAAAGTTGTCGCCAGCGCCACTTTTGCCAACTTGTTGACCGCTATTGTTGCCACACTTTCCGACAACGCTTTGATTGCTTTTGTCAGCGCTTCCGCCGACTTGGAATTCTATTTTTGTCTTGCATTTTGGCAAAACTCTTGCGACAAAGTCATCAAGAACTCTCATATTTCCCCTTTTTGCAGTCGCTTATCCACTGCAAACACCTTCTTACTTTCTATATATAATAATATCATAACTTTCGTCAAATATCAATAGTTAAATATAATTACTTTTGTAACATATCGACAGTTAAATATCATTCATTTTGTTAAATACCAACTATCAAATATCGTTACTTTTGATATATTATCAATCGTATATCATTTCTTCTGCAATATCAATAATTTTGTTGCGACAAAAAAGTCGAGCGTCCATTTTTTGACACTCGACTTTTGCGTTGTTTTTTCGCGTTTTCGCCATTTTTTTGTGGCTTATTTTTTTATATTTTTGACTTCAAAATAGCTTTCTTGTCGCGTTTCCGCCATTCTTGTGGCTTAATAATTTGTGCTTCTAACTTCGAAATAGCTTTGTGGGTGATTGCAAACTGGGCAAACTTCTGGCGCTTTCTTGCCAATTACAAGGTGTCCGCAATTGCGACATTCCCACATAGTTTCGTCAGCTTTTGCAAAAACTGCTTGCATATCAACGTTTTTGAGCAACGCTCTATAGCGTTCTTCGTGAGTTTTTTCAATTTTTGCCACGCCTCTAAATCTCAGCGCGAGCTCGGTGAAGCCTTCTTTTTCTGCGTCGACAGCAAATCTCTCATACATATCTGTCCACTCATAATATTCGCCGTCAGCCGCGTGAGCCAAGTTTTGTTTTGTGTCGCCAAGCTCATTGAGCGCTTTGAACCACAATTTTGCGTGCTCTTTTTCGTTGTCGGCGGTGTGTTCAAAAATAGCGGCAATTTGTTCATAGCCCTCTTTTCTCGCAACGCTTGCGAAGTATGAATATTTGTTTCTCGCTTGGCTTTCGCCAGCAAATGCGTCTTTCAAGTTTTGCTCAGTTTTTGTTCCTTTCAATTCCATAATTTTAGTACCTTCCTTTTTTTTATTTTGTAATTTTTCCAACAATTTTTGAACGGCTTCTTTTGGGAAGTCCTCATTTGTTTCCTTTGTTAAGATGTCTTGCAAGAATGCAATGCCGTTGTCGCTTTGTGGCAACATATAGCCCGCTTCTCTGACAATATCTTCCGCCATAATATGATTGGAAAGTCTCAGCGCTTCCGCCAACTTTCTTGTCAATTCGTCGTCGCTTGCGTCTCTAACATTTTCCGCAATCTTTTCTTGTCTCACTTTGCTTTTTGTCAACGCGTTCAAGTCCGCGACAACTTTCTCACTCTTGAGTTGTTGCTCTGGCATATCTTCTGGCACCATTGATATCGCGTGTGACGGGCAAGATTGCGCGCACATTCCACAACCAATGCACTTTTTCCAATCAATTTGACCGTTTTCCGTGTCAGTCGCGTGGGTCGGGCAAACATACAAACACAAGCAATCTTTTGTGCATAATCTCAAATTTCTTACTGCAAACATTTCTATATCCTCCCTACTTCGTGAATTTTCAATCTTGGAACTTTGCAAATAGGACAAATTTCTGGCGCTTCGTCACCGATATAAATAAAGCCACAAATTTCGCACACAAATATTTTTGTGTTTTGCAAAAAAGCCGTGCCTTCCTTGCGATATCTCGATATGAGCGAATCGACAATTTTCGAAACTTTTTCGCTCCAGGTCAACACTCTCAACGCTCCGCGGTCGCCGTCGGCTCTCGCTTGGTCGAACGCCACGCCAAAACTGTTTGCAAGGTCGTCTTTCAAAAATTTTGTAATATCGTCAAAGCTTTTTTCCGCTGGCTTTTCGCTACGCTTTTTGTAATAATCAGCAATCTCGCCAAACAAGCTCGCTTCTTCCGCGCGATATTGTTTCTCACAACCTTTTGCAAGGTTTGTGCACAAAACATTAAGCTCCGCGTTGGATAATTCTCTGTCCGCGCTCACGTCGACGCTTTTTGCTGTCGATGAGACAGGTTGCGACACAGCTGGCTCGGTCTTTTTCTCGGTCATCTCATTGAACGCGCTCTTTGGCGCGCCACAAAGTGGACAAACCCAATTTGCAGGCAAGTCGTCGAACCTAACCGCCTCTTTTTGTTCGTCGTATACATAACCGCATACTGAACAAACATATTTTTTCATAACGTTCCTCCTTTGTTTTTTTCCGCCTTTCCAAACGCGAGTTTGCAATCAAAGCCTTGTCGTTTAGCATATTCGTCAATCAAGAAAATTACTTCCCGACAAACAAATGACTTTTGACAAATAATTTTATTTTTGCAATTCGCTTTAGTAAATTAGGAATTATTCCTATTTTTATAATAACATACAACAAATCGCTTGTCAACAAAATTTCAACATATTTTTGTTTTTCGAAAACATAATTTCACTCGCCTACAACTGTCAACTTTCTTTGATAGCAAGCTGTTATTCTTTTAATCTCTATTGGCTTATACAACTTTGCTTTTTTCGAGAAGTTGTTACTTTTTTCTTACACTTTCAACAATCAACTTTGCTTTTTCCGAGAAGTTGTTATTTTTTCTTACACTTTCAACAATCAACTTTCGCGGCTTTATCTCTTCCGACAAGTTGCAACTTTTCTTTTCTTGACAGCTTTTTGATTGCGCATTCGCGTATCAGCGCTTGCGACTTTGTGTCAAACTGCTCGCTGTATATCATCTCGACGGGCAACCTGCCTTTTGTATATTTCGCCCCTTTGCCCGCGTTGTGCGTCGCGACGCGCGCGACAATGTCGTTTGTATATCCGCAATAAAGCGTGCCGTCGGCGCATTCTAGAATATAAATATAAAACATTTCAACAATTCCAACCTTAATAATAGCTTACCACCAACCGCGCCATTTGTCAATATCAAAAAAAAATAAATATCGCCCTTTCGTCGCCTTTTTTGTCGCCTTTTTTGTTATTCAAATTGTCGCCCTTTTTTGTCGCCTTTTTCGCCTTTTCCACGCAAAAAAACAAGCGCGACTCGATGTTACGCTTGCGAAAAATATAACTTTTTTGACTTACTTTTTTTATCGTTTACATTTTAATAATTTTAATGTTAGAAAACATTTTTTCAATTATAATTTTCTGTCGCTTTCTCTTGCAACTCGACCGCTTGGACGGCAGGAACACATTGTTTTTTCAACTTGCGTTTTGCGTTTATCGAGATGACGATTGAGACAATCACCGTCAACGCGCCAGCCACGGTCGCCGTAAAATACACTCCATAGACTCCCATAAAAGACGACAGCGCAAACACGCAAACGAATGGTGAAACTGTGCGGAAAAGCATAATTATCATTGATTCTTTCGGCTTGTCAATCGCCGTCAAAAACGCGCTGGCGCTCATATTGAACCAAGTGAAAAGATAAGACGGCGCGAAAAGCAGCAAAGCCGACGTGGTCATTTTGATAATCTCGGCATTGTTATCCTTTGCAAAAATGCTTGCGAGCGCTTGCGGGAAAATCATAATCACCGCCATGCACACACCCGACAAAACAGCCGTTGCAACGCACGTAATTCGGAAAAACGAAAAGGCGCGTTTTATCTCTTTTGCGCCCACGTTGTAGCTCACCACTGGTTGAACGGAATCAAGGACTCCATAGAGCGCGCCAATCAACAAAACGTCGATATACATTACAATGCCATAGCTCGCCACCGCGACCGACCCGCCAAGATTGAGCAACATAATATTGATGACCGTCGCCATAAAAGCGTTGGAAATACTGCTCAAAAATTCCGAACTTCCGTTGTAAACTATGCCCCACGCCTCGCGCAACGAAATCTTTGGTTTTGTAAAATGCAACGCCATTTTTTTGCCAAAAAACGGAGCGAACGAAAAAATTGTCCCAATCAAAATGCTTCCAACCGACGAAATCGCCGAGAACTCAATGCCATAGCCAAGATAAGCGATAAACAGCCAGTCAAGAAAAATATTGAGAATTGACACAAAAATGTTGACCGTCATATTATATTTTGCCTTTCCGCACGCGCGCAAAAAGTTGTCCATCGCGAACATAGGCATAATAAACGGCAAGCCATAAATAAAATATTCGATATATCTATACGCCAAATCGGCGAGAATGTCGTCTTGAATAACCGCAAAAATTATCGTCTTTGCAAAAAATATCCCAATCAACGAAAATACCGCGCCAATGCCGACAATCGTCAAAACACTCGCCGTAAATATTTCTTTCGCTTTTTGAGTGTTGCCTTCGCCAAGCGCCGTCGAAACTTTGACCGACGAGCCAATCGCTATCATGTTGGACAGCGCGAAAATAATTGTTACAATAGGCATAACAAGGCTGACCGCGGCGAGCGCGTTTCCACCAATAAATCGCCCGACAAAAATGCCGTCCGCCATCATATATATGGAAGAAAACACCATGCTCAACACGTTTGGCACGGCCAATTTAAAAAATATCTTTTTTGTTGGGAGAGTGACAAATTGCTTTTCTAACATTTTTGACTTTTCCTATGAACTTTTACCCTGCGAATTGTAACATTGTGTTATCGAAGCATATTTTAATACCGCCACAAAGAACGAATTTAGACCAAAACTTCATTACCTTTTTTTATTCTCTGGCAATTATAGCACATTTTGAGCATAAAATAAACCTTTTGAGCAACAAAGCGCCAACTTTTAATTTTTTTTCGACAATTTTATTTTTTCTATTATATTGTTACTCTCTAATTTTTTTTGACCATTTCGCCATATCTTAATTGCAAAGTTCAATCAAGTGGCTCATTTTTTCTCCAAAGTTTAATGTTCTGTCGCAATATTGCAATATTTTGCGACATTTTCCAACAAAAATTAAAAAAATTGCAAAGTTATTTTTTTCTCGATTGACAATACAATTGTTATAATATATAATAGAAAGATAAGGGGTGGACTATGAGAAAAAAACTTATCACACTGTCATTGTTGCTGGTTTTGGCGACAACGATGCTTTCGACACTGTTTGTCGGTTGCTCGAAGATTCAATCGACTCGCCCAGACGGCGAAAACTTGGCTGCAAATGCAACTTTCAACTATTCAAAAGACAAAACTTCAAAAGACTTCAAGTTGACCAACAAGTCATCGCAAGTCACTGTTGTCTTGCCAGAAGAAAAGGAAATTAACACAATTGTCTTGCGCGAAAAGACAAGCTCGGTGAGCGCCTTCGAGGTTTGGATACCTGTTGTCAAAAAAGGCGAAAACGGCGAGCCAGACAAGACCGAACAAAAATTGTTGTACAAACAAGACGAAATAAACGGTTTGCGTTTTTGTTATATTGACAATATCAAAGTCAAAGAAATGACAATTCGCGCGTTTTCTGTTGGCAAGCAAAAATTTACAATTGACAAATTCGAGCTTTACAACACTCAACGTCCGCAAAAAGACTTCCGCATAACAACCTACATTCCTGTCAACGAATTTGTTGACGGCAAGGTTGACACAGAAGGACTGCGCCACGTCACTGACGTAATTCTTTTTGGACAGGCGATTTACAGCGAAAAAGGCGACATTGCTCTCGGCAATGCGATTTATGACAAAGACGGCAAACCGACTTATGACGACAAAGGCTTGCTTATCACTCAAGGTCGCGAGACTCTCGACAAAGCAATCGCAATCATCAAGGCGACTTGCGGAGAAAAAATGCCACGACTTTTTGTAAACTTTATGCCCAACAACACACTCAAAAACACGAGCGGACTTTCCAACGAAAAGTTTTTTGCAAGCGTTCAAAAAATAGCGTTCAAGGACAACCGAGCGAACTTTATTGCGAACCTTTCCAAATGCCTTGACGAACTGCCAATTGACGGGCTTTCTTTCGACTATGAATATCCATACACACAAGACGATTACACGACATACGGCGACTTTTTGATTGCGCTCAAGGGTGCAATTCCAAACAAACTTATCTCAATCGCTGTCGCGCCTTGGGGCATAAAATATTCGAAAAAAGCAATCGAGGCGGTCGATATGTTCGAGGTTATGGCTTATGACCTTATGGACAAAAGAGGCAACCACTCAGGCTGGAAACTCGCTTGCACTGACGCAATTGATTATATGATCAAAAAAGGCTTTCCAAAAGAAAAACTCGACCTTGGCGTGCCTTTCTATTCTCGCCCTGTCGACTATGGCGCTTTCTGGGGAGGTTGGTCTGGCGAATATCAAAATATGAGCGAATTTTCCAACTATATCGCGTCGGAATTTGTCACAACAGACTATGACGGCAACACTTTCCTTGTAAAAGCAAGGTGGTACAACGGCGTAAATATGATACAAGATAAGACTGCGTTTGCTTATGACTCTGGGCTCGGCGGAATGATGATTTGGCATTACAATTGCGATTTGCCATACTCACACGAGCGTTCACTGTTGCGCGCAATGAACAATATCTTTGATTGATAAGAGAGAATATCATTTGCAAAAACAACAAAAAACGAACCTTGCTCACACGAGTTTGGTTCGTTTTCTTTTATCATAATTTTAATTTTTCCGACTTTGCTTTGCGACGCAATTCTACAAATTTTCTATCTCAGATTGCAAGAACTTTGTCAACGCGACATAGCCGTTTGCGTTGAGATGCAGTCCGTCGCGAGTATACTCTTTGACAAGCTGTCCATCGCTGTCGGCGAGCAGTTTGTGAGTGTCGACATATTGCAACTTTTCTTTCTCGCACAATTCTACAAGCCCCTTGTTGATGAGCAAGACATTTGCGTTGTTGCGATTTGGGTCATTGAGCAAAGTGGAATTGAGCGGATATACGCCCTCGACAATCACTTGCGTTTGCGGACTTTTTTGTCTTATATTGTCAACAATTTCACCAATCGTTGAGACAACTTTTGACGGAGCAAAGCCAAAATATAAGTCATTTGTGCCGATAAGCAAAATAATTCTTTGTGGTTGCATTACAAGAACGTTGCCGTCCATTCTGTCAAGAATTTGCACGCCAATGTTGCCGCCAATGCCACGATTGAGATAGCCTTTGTTTGGATAATATTGCTCGATATCATATTGCTCGGTGATTGAGTCGCCGAGAAAAACAGTCCCTACCACAGCTTTTTTTGCGGCAAGTTCAGCCGATTGCTCGTCATAAACCTTTCTGAGTTCTATGGTTGACGCGCCAGAGCCCATTCGCTTGTAATACATATATTGACCAAGCTTTTCGATGCCAAGCCCCAGACCAACGCCCACGCCAAGCGCGACAATCGCTACAATAGCATACCACATAATTCCCCCCTACGCGAACGGCAAATATGCCATTCCCAAACAATTATACAGCTATTATAACAAAATTGCGTTCAAAAAACAATTACTTTTGCCAAAAACTCAAACTTTATTTGAACAAGTCGTTTTCGGAAAGTTCGCTTAAAAAAAGTCAACCACCACAAACGCGACGATTGACTTAATATTGTTTATTATTTTATCCGCAAACGCAATTCAACGCCACGCGAATATTTTTGCGACTTCCATTTTAGCCAAGAATGATTGGAGCGTATTCCAACGGCTCAAGGAACTTGCCGTCTTTCATCGCGCGCATATTTCCACCGGAAATTTCGTCAATCAAAATAACTTTGCCGTCTTTGGTTGTGCCAAACTCAAACTTTATGTCAAAGAGAGTAACGTTGCGTTTTGCAAGTTCGCTTTCTACAATTTTGCAAATTTTGACAGTGTCGGCTTTGAGAGACTCATATTGAGCTGGGCTGACAATGTCGAGCATTGCGAGCGCGTCTTTTGTGATAAGCGGGTCTTCTCTTGCGTCGTCTTTGAGCGTTGTCTCAACATAGTAGTCGAGCGCTTGTCCCTTTTGGCAATAATCGCCATAACGTCTAAAAAAGCTTCCTACAGCCTTGCAGCGGCAGATAACTTCGAGCCCTTTGCCAAACGCTTTGCATGGCAAAACTTCCATTGCGCCATTTTCTATGTCAGATGAGACAAAGTGATTTGGAACGCCCATTTTTGTAAGCAATGTGTAGAAATAAGTTGTCAACTTGAGCGCGTCTTTGCCAAGACCGTCGATAGTAACGCCAACAGTATTTGCGCCCGGGTCAAAAACTCCGTTAACACCAGTAGCGTCGTCCTTGAACTTCAACAAATAATTGCCATTGTCAAGTTTGTAAACATCTTTTGTTTTGCCTTTGTAAACGAATTCCATAAAAAGAACCTCCAAAATTGATTTCTTGTCAACGCGCCTGCATTTGCAAGCGTGAGCTCGCGCTCTTATGTGGTTATTTTACTACATTTGTTGCCATTTTAGCAACCGATTGAGCAAAAAAAATAATTTTTTTATCATCGTGCGCGCGACTTTCTCAAAATGCAGTCAACAATAAGCGGAAAGCGACCTGTCACAACACACTCGACTTTTTCAAAATGTTACCGACACAACTGAAAAGCGACCTATCACAACACGCTCGACTTTCTCAAAATTTCACCGACAATAAGTGGAAAGCGACCTTTTGTGACGGACAGTTTTTTGCGACAAGTAGCCTTTTGCAATCGGCAAACATATATTGTAAGCGAGGTAGCAAAATGAGCGATTTGGAATTGTTGGCAAGAATTTTGAGATGCGAAGCAGGCGGCGAAGGAGAGGACGGAATGCGCGCCGTCGCGACAGTGATTATGAACCGAGTGCGAGAGGACACAGGCGAATATGGCAGGTTCAACACCTTGCGCAACGTCATTTACGCGCCCTATCAATTTGACTGCGCGCGCGAATATTTTGGCACAAAATACAATCCGCAAAATATTTTCAATCTCCCCGCCGAACAAGAACATTATGATATCGCGCAGTGGGCGCTTGACGGGGGCGTGTTGCCGATAGTCTCCAATTCTTTGTGGTATTTTAATCCTTTTTCCAAGGTTTGCAAGACAAATTTCCCCAACAAAAACGGCTATTTCGCTATCAGAATTGGCGACCATTGCTTCTACAACCCGACTTCTTCTTATCCAAATACATAATATTTGCAATCGAACAACAAAAAATTTAGGAGGTTTCTATGGCAAACGAAAATCTTGATATCCCTCACGACGACCTGTCAGGTCAGGCATTCGACGGCTCAATGCAACGGCTGCTTTCTCTCAACGTCGGCAATTACATATCGTGCGACTTTCTTGTCGGCACAAATACCGTTGTGACAAAGGCTGGCATCTTGCACGATGTCGGCGAAAAATATCTTGTGCTCTATCAAGCGCGCAATCGTCAATATATTGTTTGTGACATTTTCAATCTAAAATTCGTCACTTTTCTTGAACCGCACAACATATAACGCGACGAAAAACACATTTTTGCAGTGATAAAATTGCAATTAAAAATTTGCAATTACTGCGCAAAACTCGAACTCGCGACAAAAAAACATTTTTGCGACGACAATACGCTCGACACAACAAAATACGCGCCCAAGAGAGTTTGTCTCTTTGAGCGCGTAAGGTTATATCAAAATAGTGTTCAACTCCCAAAAGCTATTCAAGATTGTTGATGGAAAAACTTGTTTACAGCAATTTTTCTGCGCGATATTTCAGTCCAACTTTTTGAAAACGTTGAGCAGTGGCAAGCACGCTGAGAAAAAGCCTTTGTACGCCTCGCAATAATCTCTGTCCGCGCGTGAGCGTTTGCAACCGCCCGCTCTGCAAAGCGCGAGATATTTGCACGTCTTGCATTTGTCGGGGATATTGAAAGACTCTCTGATAAATTCTATCGCGAGCGGAGTGTGCGCCAACAGCGCAAAGTCACTTTCGTTCACGTTGCCGAGCAACCATTTGTCCAAACAATAGAAGTCGCACGGATAAACGTTGCCGTTGCCTTCGACCACAAATTGATGAGTGCAATGCCCTTCCAAGCCGCATTGCTCAGCCTTTTGACCAAGAAAAAGCCTTACAAGATTGTCCATATATCGCACGCTGACATATTTTCCGCGCACAAAATCTTTGACATACAAGTTGCACAATCTCACAAGAAAACTGCGATATTGCTCGACGGTCATATACAATTGCCCTTCTGTCGTGTCGCCAAACGGGCGCAAACAAGGGATAAATTGCAAGTAGCCAAAGCCTTCGTCGCGCAAAAACCTATACACTTCTTCGATATGGTCGGCAGTCCAACCAGTCGCGACAATCAAAATATTTGTCTTGACGCCACTTTTTTGCAAAGACTTTGCCGCCGCGAAAGTTTTGTTGAAAGCAGGCGCAAACTCGCCGTCCAAGCGGAATCTATTAGCGTCTTGATTGCCGTCCAAGCTCAAGCCTATGAGAAAGTCATTGTCGAGAAAAAACTTTGTCCACTCGTCGTCAACAAGCGTGCCGTTTGTTTGCAGTGAAAAGAAAATTTCACTTTTTTTCGCGTTATATTTGTTGACAAGCGCCACGAAGTTTGCAAAATAATCTTTGCCTGCAAGCAGTGGCTCGCCCCCTTGGAATGCAAAATATACGCTTTCGCCGTTTGCAAAACGCAAGGCCTTTTCTACCAAATTTTCTGTCGTTGACGGCGTCATTTTGCCAAAGCTAAATTCTTCTCTCTCGCTTGCAAGAGAGTGATAAAAGCAATATTTGCACCGCATATTGCACAAGCTTGACGCGGGTTTTATCATAATAGAAAGTTGCGGCATAATTTCTCCTTGACTTACTTTTTGTAGAAGTCTTTGTAATAACCGCGACGGTTGTCCTTGAATTTCTTTGTCCAATCGTTTATAACTTGCTTGCTATCGTCGGCGATTGTTGGGAAAACTTGCGCTCTTTGATAGCTTTCGCCCCTGTCGTCAGTCAAACAAATCAACCAATTTTTTCTTGTCTTGTCGAAAAATTCTGGGTTGTCATTTTTGTACTTTTTAAAATATTTCCAAGTCGTATAAGAATTGTCCTTGATAAATGGAATCTCTGCGTAATCTTTGCCGTCGGCAACCTTGTTGTTTGGTTCTTTCTTATAGTCCTTGACTTCGTCCAACAATTCTTGTTTGGTGAGAGAATATTGCACCGCGTGAATCTTTTCGCGTTTCATATGCAGAATTGGATGCGCCTTGTCGTGGATAAATTTTGTCCCCGTCGTGTCTTCGATAATCGGCATCATATTTACGCCGTCAATATCTCTGTCCACGTCGCTTGGCATATAACCGCGAATGCTCTCGTCTTGGTTTGTAATGTTGCAAATGTCGGTCAGCGTTGGATAAAGGTCAGCCAACGTGGCAGGAGCTGCGATTGTGCGTCCCTTGTCTGTCGGTTGAGTTGTGTCAAGACCGCGTTTGTTGCCAAAGTTTTGTCCGCCGTTGCCCCAACGCATATAGAAAGGCACTTTTTGTCCACCTTCGTATGGCGAAAATTTACCACCGCGCAACTCATTCATTGAGCCTTGCAATGCTGGTCCGTTGTCAGAAGAAAAGACAATAATTGTGTCGTCGAGCACGCCCTTGTCTTGCATCATTGCAAACAGTTCGCCAAGATAGTGGTCGAATTCCGTCACGCAATCAGCATAGATGCCCGCGCCTGTGCTGCCTTGGAATTCTTCGCTCGCAAAGAGTGGAGCGTGTGGCCACGGCGTCGCATAATAAGCAAAGAATGGCTCGCTGTTGTCAGCCTTGTCGGCGATCCAATTGTATGTCTCATTGTGTATAATTTTTGTCGCGTCATTTTGATTGAGCTTTTCTGTCCCGACAGAAATTTTGTATTCTCCGTCTTGCTCAGTCGCGTGATAGAAAGGCACCATATCGTTGACGTGGTGAGAACCATAGAAGTAATCAAAGCCTTGTTTTGTCGGCAAATATTGACCATAGTCGCCCAAATGCCACTTGCCAAAACAGCCAGTCTCATAGCCAGCTTGTTGGAAACTTTCCGCCATAGTAACTTCGTCCCCCAACATTCCGTCACAGTTTGCGCCAAGCTCGATTGAGTTGAAAACTCTCGTCGTCGCGAGCGGAGCAAAAGTGTTTACTGTCGGATACATAACGTTGTCGGCGTTGCCACGATAAGGATATCTGCCTGTCATCATTGCAAAACGCGATGGCGAACAAACGGAATATGACGAATAGAAGTTGTCAAAGTCAACTCCGCTTTGCGCTATCCAATCGAGCGTAGGCGTCTCGAAGGCAGGTGTTTGTCCCCCCTTGCGAGCGTTATAGCTTGTGTCGCCATAGCCCAAGTCGTCCATAAGAATTACAAGGACGTTTGGGTTGTTGTGGTTCGCATTCTTTTTGACGCCGTTGAGATATTCGTCGTGACCTTTTGACAAGTCAAAAACTTTTGGGTTCGAACGCAAATTCATAGTAAAAACATACAATATCGACGTACCTATCAACAAAACGCTCATTGCATAAGTCAAAATTGTTTTGAGCGAGCGACCTGCTTTCATCTTGTCAACAATCAAATAAAGCCCCAACAAAACAACAAAACTTGGCGAACAAATAATAATATTTCCGAGCAATCTTGTGCCAAAATTGCCTTCGCCTTGCCACAAACCGTGCGCGGCAGTATCGAAGCCAGTTTGTCCGCTTGTTATTGCTCCCCAACCTGCGTCAGCGCCGTTGACGATAAAAAACATTGCGATGCCAAAGCTGACAGCGACATAGCCGATAAAATACCACAAATAAAGCTTCTTTTTCGAGATAAGTCCTATCAAAATAATCGCCGAAGTAATGCACATATACATCGCTCCTACAAGCGCGACAATGTTCAAACCGATGACCCATTGGCAAAGCATAATTGTCATACCCAACACCATTACGATCATTGGTATAACCTTTGGCGACTTGTCAAGCGAGACCGTTTGTCTCAAAGGCTTGTCTTGCGCGGTTGTTTGTTCAACAACTTTGTTTTCTTCCATAATTCTCTCCTTGCTGTTTGTTCTTTGCAAAATATTTTTCTCATTCATTTGTTATATTGCTCGCAAAATATTGTTTTTGCGCCAACATATTTTAATTATACTATAGTCAAAAAATATTTACAAGTGAAAATGCTATTTTAAGGAATAATTATAGCGGTGTTTTGATTTTATATTTATTTACAACAAAAAACTCGCCTTTGCAAGCGAGCTTTTTGATATTGATGTTGATGTTATATATTATTTGTTTTTTTATATTACTTTTTCTATTTGCTATATATGTTTGTATCTTAATTATTTTTTTATTTATTTTTTACACTTGCATTTTAACTTTATATTTTATGCTATTGACAACTTATTTTGCCAAAAGCGCGTTGATAAATTGCTCGGCGGTTCGACCGCTTTTGCCACTTCCGCGCAACTCCCATTGCAAAGCAAGCTTTTCCAAGTCCTCTCGTGGCATATCGATATTGTTTTTTGTTGCAAGTTCACCCACAATCGCAAGATATTCCACTTGATTTGGCGACGGATAATATATCGACAAGCCAAAACGCGCCACAAGCGAAAGTTTTTCTTGCAAAGTATCGCTTCTGTGCAAGTCGCCGACCATTTGCATATCGTTTTTGTCATTGAAACTTTCTTTGATAAGGTGGCGTCTGTTTGACGTCGCGTATATCAACATATTTTTTGGGCGAACTTCCATTCCGCCGTCAATGATAGCCTTAAAATATTTGTATTCTATCTCAAAGTCCTCGAAAGACAAGTCGTCGAGATAGAGCATAAACTTATAATTCCTTGTTTTTAAAATTGAAATAATATCTGATATCATTCCAAATTGATGCTTATAGACTTCCACAACGCGCAACCCTTGAGAAAAATATTCCCCGAGCAACGCCTTGATTGTCGATGACTTGCCAGTGCCACCGTCGCCATATAGCAAAACATTGTTGGCTGGCTTGCCTTGCAAAAACGCGAGCGTGTTTTCTACAACTTTGCCCTTTTGCAGGTCATAACCGATGATATCACAAAGGCGCTTGCGGTCGGCGTTTTTGATTGGGAGCAATTCCGCAACGTCACTGTTTGACGGTTTGTTGACTTTGAAAGCCATATTGAGCCCAATGTCGCCCACGCCATAATCGCGATAAAAGTCAGCCACCGCCAACAAAAATTCTCGCGGAGTTTTCGCCTTTTCCAACTCGCTTGCAAAGTGCGCCACCGCGCCTGCGATAATCGCGTTGAAAACATTTTTCTCACCACTTACAAAGTGCGCAAAAATGTCAGTCTCGCTTTTGTCGCAATCAAGCAATTCTTGCATGTCCATATCAAATATCCCTTTGATAATCGTCATTTCTTTTTCTGCCAACGCGTCAAGGGAAGTGTTTGTCAAGCCTTTTTTCTCGCACGCGAGCGAAAAAGCGTTTTCGTTGAATGCAAGAAAATATGCGATATAATGATGCCAAATGTTGCCATTGACGTTGTATTGCATTGCAAATTCTATGAGCTTGCTCGCGATGTCGCCAGCGCGCTTTTCTTGTGTTTCTTGCCCTACAAATTCCAACAAACTGCCTGCCGTGTGAAAAATTTGTAGACTTTTTTTCTTTTCCATTTTTTCTCCGTTGTTGCGCGCCATTGCGCGTAGAGTTTTCCTTTAATCTTGTTATGGTGTATAAGTATAGCACAAAAAATCGTTTTTGACTATATTTTCCGCGCATTATGCAATATTTTTTAATTGTCACCTTTTGTTGATAATTTTGGTTGACAATCGCTTTGCTTTGTGGTTTAATATATACGCAAACGCCAAATTCCAAAATTTCAATCGCGTTTGTTGACGGCTCGTTTCCCAAAAATTACAAAGTTTTTGACTTTTGGTGGCGTGGCTGTGGCAGGAGAACTATGCAACTCAACAGAAAAAGAACCTTTGACCTTGCGACTTGCGCGCTTTTCGTCGCGCTTATGATAGTTGGCGCTTTTCTCAAAATTCCAACCCCCGTCGTGCCAATCACTTTCCAACTCACCTTTTGCTTGCTTGGCGGAATGCTTCTCGGCGCAAAACTCGGCGCATTTTCCATGGCTATTTATATGCTCATGGGGCTTATCGGCATACCAGTTTTTTCCACCGGCGGAGGAATCGGCTATCTTGTTTCGCCAACTTTTGGCTACATAATCGGTTTTATTTTCTCAGCGTTTGCGTGTGGCTTGATCGCAAATCCACGCAAAGGCGTAAAGTTTTGGCGACTGGTTGTTGGCGCGTTGGTTGGTTTTGTAATATCCTACGCGATAGGAATGTTCTATTATTATTTGATTACTACATTCTATTTGCACACTCCAAAAGACAGTTGGTTTATTTTCCAAACATTTTTCTTGGCGACAGCTCCAAAAGACATAATTCTTGCTATGCTTGCGTGCGCTCTTGCGTGGAAACTTATTCCAATTCTCAACAAAACGCGCAACTTGCCGACCAACAAAAAAAGCAAAGCCGCAAGCATTTGCGACAGCGACGATTGCGACAACAAGAACGACAACTGCGATTTGTCCAAATAACACTCTTTCGCAAGTTGTTTGTCACTGATTAGAGATTATAATATATCCAATAAGAATAAAATTTTGTACAAATAGCCGCCAAAAATGCTTGTTTCTGGTGGCTATTATGCTATACTTTAGGTGAAGAAAACAAAAAGGAAAAAATGTTGGAATGAAAGATAATTTTCTCGGAACAGAAAAGATGTGGAAACTTGTTCTCAGAATAGCTATACCGTCTATGCTTGCGCAATTTGTAAGCGTACTTTATTCTATAGTAGACAGAATTTATATCGGAAATATGCCAGAAGTCGGACTTGACGCGCTCGCGAGCGTTGGCATTTGCGGGCCAATTGTGACGCTCATTTGCTCGTTTGCCTCTCTTGTCGGTTTGGGCGGAGCGCCAATTTTTTCCATTCGCCTCGGCGAAAAAAACAACAAAGGCGCTGAACAAGTGCTTGCAAACAGCTTTCTTATGTTGGCGGTGCTATCAGTTGTGCTTACAATCGTGGTTTTCGTTGCGAAAACGCCTATGCTTTACGCTTTTGGCGCAAGCGACAAGCTTTTCCCAATGGCTGACGAGTATTTGACCTACTATACAATCGGCACGGTTTTTGCGATTATGGGCGCTGGGCTCAACAGCTTTATTGTCGCGCAAGGCTTTGCAAAAACAGCGATGGCGACCGTTCTTGTCGGCGCAGTCGCAAACATTTGTCTCGACCCGCTCTTTATTTTTACATTCAATATGGGCGTCAAAGGCGCTGCAATCGCGACAGTAATTTCTCAGGCGATATCGGCAATTTTTGCGTTTGCTTTCCTTTCGTCCAAGCACAGCTTTATCAAAATAACCTATCGCGGTTACAACCGAAAAACAATCGGAAAGATAATTCTTCTCGGTTTGTCGCCTTTTCTTATCATCGCGACTGACAGCGTAATGCTTATCGCGCTCAATTCCGCCCTGCAACAATATGGCGGAGCAAGTGGCGACACGCTCATCGCAAGCGCGACAATAGTTTTGTCCTTTATGCAAGTTATCACAATGCCACTCGGCGGAATAACTGGTGGCACGCAACCAATTCTCAGCTACAATTATGGCGCGCGCAACACTGCGAGAGTGAAACTCGGACAAAAATTGATATTGCTTATGTGCATAATTTTTACCACAATGATGACCTTTTTTGCTCAATTTGGCAGTCAATTGTTTGTCAAAATATTTACAAAAGACCCCGAACTTATCGCGATGAGCATAAAGTATATCAAGATCTATACAATGATGATAATTCCGCTCTCCTTCCAATATTCTTTGGTCGACGGGCTGACGGCGCTTGGCATTGCGCCCGTGGCGATATCACTTTCGCTTTTCCGCAAAGTGGTGGTTATGCTCACGCTCATTCTTGTTTTGCCACAATTTTTTGGAGTGGAAAGCATATTTTTCTCCGAGCCTATCGCCGACGCGGTCAGCTGTCTGTCGAGCACAATCGTATACAGCTGCATCATCAATCGCATTCTCAACAAGCGCGCAAAAGCGCTTTTGCCAGCGTCAACAATGCCTGCGCAACAATAATATATTGTCGCGGAGAATGTCTGACAAAATGTCGAATATCATATACAGGTGTGACATAAACTACAATTACAATTTATTACAATATAGAAAGCAGGTGAAAAAATGAAACAAAAATTGCGCAAAATTTTCGAAGGCGTCGAGCCAATCAACTTTGTCTTTTTGATAATTGCCGGCTTTATAAACGCCGTTGGTGTCAACCTTTTTTTGACGCCTGTCAGCATTTATGACGGTGGCTTTTCTGGCACGTCAATTTTGCTCTATCAAGTTTCTCATCTCAACATTGCGTTGTGGCTGGTCATTCTCAACTTTCCGTTTTTTATCTTTGGCGCAAAGAAACTTGGCTTGCCGTTTGTGCTCTATTCGCTGTGCGCGGTGAGCGTATATTCGTTTTTTACATTTGTTTTCCAAAACCTTGCCCACATTGATTTTTCGCTCGGCTCGCCAATCGCGAAAGACGATTTGCTTTTGTGCGCAATTTTTGGCGGACTTATCTCTGGCGTAGGCAGTGGACTGACGATTCGATTTGGCGGCGCAATCGACGGCGTAGAAGTCATGGCGGTGCTGTTTGCAAAGCGTATTGGCTTGACCGTCGGCACTTTTGTAATGATATACAACACTGTCATTTATGTCATCGCTGGAGTGATTTTCAAGAGTTACATTTTGCCACTTTATTCGATTTTGGCTTATGCAATCGGCGTCAAAACGGTTGACTTTATCATCGACGGCATTGACAAAACAAAGTCGGCGTTTATCATTTCTGACCGTCTCGACAATTCTATCGCAAAGGCGCTGTCGGACGCGTTTGGCAGAGGCGTAACAATTCTCAACGCGAAAGGCTATTATTCCAAAAAAGACAAATGCGTGCTCTATTGCGTTGTAAACCGCTTCGAAGTGAGCAAGCTCAAAAAGATTGTTATCCAACTCGACCACAACGCTTTTGTCGCGATAACTGACGTCTCCGACTCGCTCGCGGGCAACTTCAAAAGGCGTCGTTCTCGCAAGAAAAAGAACCAACTGCCACCTGCGATTGACGACCGCGCAAACCTTAATCCTGAGCAAACAATGGCTGACACAAACTCTCAACATCAACCTGTTTTCCCACAAGAAATTGTTGACGTGTTGACAAGTTTCTCAGAACAAGACAAACAATAATATTGCAATATCATAATTTAGCAATTATCACAATATCACAATGTCACAATACTACAATGTCACAATATCACAAATATCAAAATTTCAAATTATCAAAATATCTAAATATCAGAATATTAAAAAAGTCGGCTCATTGCGAGCCGACTTTTTTGCATTTGTAATTTTACTGCAATATTGATTGCGTATTGAACACAACTTTGATGACAGTGCCAACTCCGACTTTGCTCTTGATTGACAGCTCCGCCTTATAGAGTTCCGCGATATGCTTCACAATCGCCAGTCCAAGCCCAGTGCCACCTGTTTCTCTTGAGCGACTTTTTTCCACGCGATAGAATCTTTCGAAAATTCTCGCCTGATGCTTGCTGTCAATTCCAATGCCGTTGTCCGACACTTCAATTGTGAGATTGTTTCTTCCTTCGGCAATTTTGACGTCAACCTTTCCGCCGACATTGTTATATTTGATTGCGTTTTCGACAAGGTTTTTGACAAGGTCATAGATATGTTCTTGCTCGGCAAACACGCTGCCCTGCCCGCTCGTCGCGACCGTGATATTCTTTTCTTTTGCAAGCGGTTGCAAGGTGCTTATTACGTCTTGCGCAACGCTTGCGACGTCGACCTTGCTTTTTTCGAGTTCGACTTTGTTTTCGAGATTGGACAATCTCAACATATCGTCAATCAGCGTGAGCATTCTGTTGGACTCTTTGGCGATTTGAGCGATATAAGGGTCGAGTTTTTTGTCCCCGTTGGAGAGTTGGACAAGCTCGTTGAAGCCCTTTATCGACGTAAGCGGAGTCTTGAGCTCGTGGCTTGCGTTTGCAAAAAATTCACTTCTCAACTTCTCATTGTTGCGCGTAACGGTGATATCCGTCATTACAAGAATTGTCATTTTGCTGTCGTCCGACATATATTTTGCGCTGCAAAGATAGATTGACTTGTTGAGCTGACTTTCAAAAAGCGTATTTTGCCCTTTTGTCACGCTTGCGAACAAGTTGTCCGTGAACGCTTGGTCGAAAGTGAGACAGTTGGCAGTCTTGCCGACGATTGAATTTGTCACGTCGAAAATATGTCTTGCCTTGCCGTTGATAAGTTGAACAATGCCTTGCGGATTGACCACGACGACGCCGTCGGATATGTTGTCAAGAATATAATCGAGCTTTTCTTCTTGCTCAATTTGTTCGCAAAGATTTTGTTGAACTTTCTCGCTTATCGCGCTGATTTCCACAAGAATCTGATTGACTTCTTTGTCCTTTGACGTCGCGATAATAGGCTTGAATTCCGCATCATTTATCGCTTGCAAACTGTTTCTGACAGTCGCGAGCGGTTTGATAGAATATCTGCCGAAAACTATGCTCACCACCACCGTCAAGCCAATCGCCACCGCCATAATCAAAATTGTATAAGGAATTGTTTGCGTTGCAAAGTCATTTATTGTTGCGACAGGCATCGCGACTCTGACAAAAACAAAGCTGTCCGCTGTCGGAACTTTGAGCGCGTAATACATCATATCCGCGCCGAGCGTCGCGCTATATCTGCGCGCAATGCTTGACTTGCCAGCCAACGCCGATTGAATTTCTTGCCGTTGCAAGTGGTTTTCCAATGCGGAAACGTCAACTTGCTTGCTGTCCGCGACAACTTTGCCGTCGGCAGCCACAATCGTAACGCGAATGTTTTGGTCAATCTCGACAAGTTGAGCGTTGCCAGAATATGTCTCGGCATAGACCTGCGCCAAATTGATAAGGTTGCGTTCGGCTTGCTCGTTGTTGTTCTTGCGAGTGATAAACAGTCCCGCCACAAACATAAGCACAAGCGCCAACGTGGTGACCGTCACATTAAAAATTATTAATCGTTTTTTCATTCCAACAAAAACCCCACTCCTCTGATTGTTGATATGACAACATCGCTTTCTTTTTCTGACAACACTTTGCGCAAGTCTTTGATATGCGTGTCAAGCGTGCGCGTGTCGCCCACATAATCTTCCCCCCAAATGGCATTGAGAATTGCGTCTCTGTCGAGCGTTTTGCCTGCGTTTTCGACAAGCAACTTCAACAAATTATATTCTTTGAGCGTAAGCTTTGCGCACTCGTTTTTTATCGAAATTTTGTGCAAATTTTCGTCAATGTTGATATCTTTGTAACAATTTTGTGGCGAAGAATTTTTGGCAAGCTTTCTGAGATTTGCTTTGACGCGAGCGATAAGTTCGAGCACTCCAAAGGGCTTTGCAAGATAATCGTCCGCGCCAAGGTTAAGCCCCTTGACCTTGTTAATCTCCTCGCCTTTTGCCGACACCATTATCACTGGGATATTCTCGAAGCGCGTGTCTTGCTTGAGCTTTGCCAAAATTTTGTAGCCGTCCATTCCGTCCAACATAATGTCAAGAATGATAAGGTCGGGCGATTGACTTTGCAGCGCGGAAAAAAGCAAGTCGCCATTCTCGAAGCACTTTGTCTCGAAGTCCGCCCCCTCGAGCGCGCAAGAATATAACTCTCTGATAGAGTCCTCGTCATCAACGGCAAATATTTTTCTTCTTTCCATTCTTTCCATTCTCTCCCTTTTCTCCCTTTTTCGTTGACATTTTCGCGTCGAACAAAGTTGCAAAGCGATGTTTTACGCGACATATAGCGCTACTTTTAATGTTTTTTATTTTATCGACACGACATTCAACTTTGCGCGTGATATCCCGTGATAGCGTATTCTACCCACTCGCCAATATTTACCGCGTGGTCGCCAATGCGTTCAAGATATTTGGCTATCATCATAAACAATATCGCTTGGTCGGCGTTTTTGCCGTCTTGCTTTATCAACGCTATCAGGTCGGCTTTGATTATCTCGAAATATTCGTCCACAAGGTCGTCGCGTTTGTCGAGCCCGCGCGCGAGCTCAAGGTCGCGATTGATATAACTGTGCACGCCGTCCTGAACCATTCCAATCGCAAGGTTCGCCATAAGCGGAATATGCTCGAGCTTTTTGATATACTTTTCTTCGCCAAACTGCAACGCAATCTCTGATATATCGCTCGCTTGGTCGGCAATTCTTTCCAAGTCCGTTATCATTTTGAGCGCGGCGCTCACTTCTCGAAAGTCCTTTGCGACGGGGTGTTCCATAAGCAAAATTTTGAGACAGTCTTGCTCAATCTCCCTTTCGAAGTTGTCAACAATTTTGTCGTCGGCAATGACTTCTTTGGACAATTCTTTGTCTTGAATAACAAGCGCGTTGATTGACTTTTCTATCGCCAACTCAGTTTGTTTGCACATTGATATCAATTTGTTATAGACGTCGACGAGTTCTTTTTCATATTTTATTCTTATACTCATAATATACTCCTTTTTCCTTAAAATTTGGCTGTTTTTTCCAAAATATTCTCAACCAAATCTTCCGGTGATATAATTTTCTGTGCGCGTGTCCCTTGGACAGCTAAAAATGTTTTCCGTTTTGTCAAATTCGATAATCTCTCCGAGCAGAAAAAACGCTGTTTTGTCGGCGATTCTCGTCGCTTGTTGCATATTGTGCGTGACGATTATTATCGTGAGTTCGTTTCTCAATTCGCTCACAAGTTCTTCTATCTTGCCTGTCGATATCGGGTCAAGCGCCGACGTTGGCTCGTCCATAAGCAAAATTCTCGGGTCGGCGGCAAGCGCGCGAGCAATGCACAAGCGCTGTTGTTGTCCGCCAGAAATGCCAAGCGCGCTTTTTTTGAGCCTGTCTTTGACCTCATTCCAAATGCTCGCTTTGACAAGACTGCTCTCAACAATCTCGTCAAGGTCGGCTTTCTTGTTGATTCCAAAAGTTCTTGGCGCAAAGGCGATATTGTCATAAATGCTCATCGGAAATGGATTAGGCTTCTGGAAAACCATTCCGACATTCTTGCGCAAAAGGTTGACGTCTGTGTCTTTGGCAAAGATATCAACTCCGCCAATCGTATATTCGCCCAATATTTTGCACCCTTCGACAAGGTCGTTCATTCTGTTAAAAATCTTGAGAAAGGTGGACTTTCCACAACCTGACGGTCCAATAAAAGCCGTAACTTCCTTTTCTTTTATGTCGATATTGATATTTTTCAACGCTTGGAATTCGCCGTAAAACAAGTTGCAATTCTTTGCGGAAATATCCATTTTGCTATCAAATTCTTTCATTTTTCTCCTTTCTGTGTCTTGCGTTGTCATTCGCCACTGCTGAATATTTTATTGTTTTTGTTATATTGTAATATCAATTTGTATTCGCCTTTCTATACTTCAACGCTTTTTCGCAAGCGCTTTTATTTTTCGCCAATTCCTTTTTTGAGAAACTTGCCGAGCAAGCCTGCCACGCAATTGATTGCTATTACAAAAACAAGCAGCACCACCGCCGTTGCGGCAGCCTCATCAGGATAGCCGTGACTGCCAAAGTAGTATACGTCCAGCGCAAGGCTTGTGCCAGGCGACATAATCGACGATGGCATTTTGTTGACGACCATTCCGATTGTCAAAATAAGCACCGCGCTTTCTGACACAACGCGCCCGATTGCAAGAATGAGCGCCGTGACAATGCCACCGCTCGCGCTCGGCAAAATTACACGAAAAATTGTTCTGACTTTGCTTGTTCCCAAGGCATAAGCCCCTTCGCGAAAGTTTTGTGGCACGGACAACAAGCTTTCTTCCGTCGAGCGCACAATCACTGGCAAAATCATTATCGCAAGCGTAAGTCCGCCACCGAGCAAAGAATAGCCCCACCCGAACGACACCACAAAAACAAGATAGCCAAAAAGACCATACACTATGCTCGGAATGCCAGCCAGCGTCTCCGTCGCAATTCTTATCGCGCGGACGAACCTGCCCTTGTTGTTTGTATATTCCACAAGGAAAATTGCGCTCGCAATGCCAATCGGGCCAGCTATCGCGATAGAGACCAACACGAGTTGAATCGTCCCCGACAGCGCCGGCAAAATTGACGGATACTTGCCATATTTTCCCCACAACAATTGTGGCGTAATTTTGTCCACGCCGTTTGCGACAATAAAGACAATCACTCCCACGAGCGCAATCATAGCGATGACTGTTGTCGCGACAGAAAACCATTTCAAAGAAGAAAAAACCGCCCTTTGACCACTCTTACTTTTTCTTTTTACCACAACATTAGTTGTGTTTTGCTCGTCGTCAATCTTTTGCATTTGCAATCTCCTTTGACAAATTTCCGCCTTTTCTCGTCACGTCTTTTGCAACATTTTCCAAGCCTTCAACTGCTTGCATATTGTTTGTCTCATCGCCATTTGTGCGACCTGTATTGAGTTTTTGGCTTTTTCCCACCATATTGTCCGACTTTTCTTGTGAGTTTTTGTTCTTGCTGTGTTTTTCTTTTTTCTCTTTTTTGCCATTTTTGAGCGCGGCAAAACTCATATTGAGCAACAGCGTAAACACAAACAACACCACTCCCGACGCTATCAACGCCGACAGCGCGTCGCCCGACAACTCCGTCGCGCCCATCGCTATGTTCGCGGTCAACGTGCGCACGCTTTGGAAAATGCTATTCGGCATTTCTGGACTGCCACCGATGACCATAATCACCGCCATAGTCTCGCCAACCGCTCGCCCAATCGCAAGCGTAACACCTGCGAAAATTCCGCTTTTTGCGCTCGGCAACATAACCTTGAATGTCGCTTGTTCCTTTGTCGCTCCAAGCGCCAGCGCTCCCTCGTAGTAGCTTTCTGGCACACTTTTCATCGCGTCAAGGCTAACGCTGACAATCGTCGGCAATATCATAATGCCAAGCACTACGCTCGCCGAAAGAATTCCATAGCCCACGCCGTTTGGCGACAAATAATCTCTGATAAAAGGCACAATGACCGACAGTCCAAACAGTCCGAAAATTACTGACGGAATGCCAGCCAAAAGATTGACCATTTGCCTTATTGGAGCGACAAGCTTTTTTGGGCAAAACTTATAGAGACATATCGCCGAGAAAAGCCCCACGCCAACCCCCAACAAAACCGCAAGCGCCGTCACATAGAGTGTCGCCACAATCATTGACAATATGCCGTAACTCGGGCTTGTCGCAAGCGGCGCCCACGTCGTGCCAAACAGAAACTTGCCAATGCCAATACGCGCGATAAACGGCGCTCCACTCGCAAATAGAAACACCGTTATCGCGACAAGCGCAAAAATTGAAAAGACGGCGGAAAGGAGAAAAACTCCTTTCATCACCCCTTCTCTCGCGTTTATATATTTCGGCGAAGATTTCATTTGTTACCTATTTGAGACCAAGTGACAATCTTGCTGTCGGCTGGTTGCTCCGCGTTGTAGATTGCTTTGATATCGGCAAGCGTGATGTTTGTGATAGGATTTTTCTTGTTGACAATGATTGCGATGCCGTCTTTCGCCACTTCTTGGCTCGAGCAATTTGGAGCTTTCGATTGATTGAATTCTTCTGATATCATTCCAAAGTCGCTCACTCCGTCGTTTGCGTTTTTGTAGCCTGTGCCACTTCCGCCACCGCTGACAGTAATGCTGACTCCGCTCTGGATATCTTCGAACTTTTGAGCGAGAACAATCATCAAAGGTTGCAGAGAAGTGCTTCCGCTGATGTCAATCGTCCCCTTGAGACCTGCTTGCAAGTTGTATGTTGGAGCGTTGTCTTTTGTGCTGACATAGCCGTTTTCTGTGATTATATCTTGAGCGGTTTTGCTCGCAAGAAAGTCATAGAACGCCTTGTTGAGAGTGTTGTTCAATGTCTCTTGTTTGAACAAAATGTTGAGCGGACGAGCGATTTTGTAACTGCCGTCTTTGATATTCGCGGTGTTGGCTTCCTTGCCTTCTACCGTCAACTTTTTGACGTCGGCTGTGACATAGCCAAGACTTTCATAAGCGATTGCTTGTGGGTTGCCTTTGACTTCCGCGAGCACTCCCGCCGTGCCTGTGCCAATGATAATGCCCTTTATATCGCTTTTTCCTTTGAGCCCAACGATTTCCATAAAGGCTGATTTCGTGCCGCTTCCGTCCTCTCTCGCGACCACGCTAATGTTTTTGTTTGCATCAAAACTTGCGCCTTTGCACGCCGACAGCCCCACTGTGGCAAGCGCTAGCAACAAGGCAATGCTTATTGCAAGAATACTTCTTTTTTTCATTTTCGTTCTCCTTTTCCTTTTGTAACTTCATTCTAACAAATTTTTTTTCGCCAAACCACCACCTTTGCGCAATGTTTGTGTGAAGTTTGTGTGAAGTGGCAAAAGTTCATTCGCTTTGCTCGAATTGTGTAGTTTCCAAAAAGTCTATTTCACATTTTCCAAATTGTTTAATATGATATTATTATGCTTTTTTGTCGACAATTTAATCACGAACGCGTTTGCCCACAATCTTTTGTCAAATATACAATCATATATGCTTTTTGTGGGCTACAATTTAAACACAATCTCACTTGCCAACGACCTTTTGCAAAATATGCAATCAAAATTGTCAAAATTCGCCCAAAAACTATTGATTTTCTCATTTTTTTGGACTAAAATATATACAGGAGGACTTTGTATGGAAAATGTACTATTTATTGGAGACAGCATAACTGATGCAGGAACACATGTCGCGCTTGTTGACACCTTTTTGCGATTATATATGCCGGCAAAAGAGTTCAAGATCAACAACATTGGCTTGTGCAGCGAAAACACCTCCGCCTTGACAGAAGCAGGACACCCTTGCGAGCGCCCAAATATTGCGATGCGCATCGACAAAATTCTTGATTATTACAACATTGACCGCGCAATAATAATGTACGGAATCAATGATGCCATATACAAAAGTTTTTCTGAGGAAAGATTTTCTGCTTTCAAAAGTGGCATGACAAACCTTGTCACCCGCTTGCGCGAGCGTGGCGTTGGCGCGATTTATGTTTGCACTCCGTCGGCTTTCGACCCGCTTTGTTCTGTTACGCCATTGTCCGATGTCATTGACGACAACCCGATTGGCACGCTTTACAGCGGATACAACTCCGTGATGAGCGCCTATGCAGAATGGATAAGAACTGACCTTGCGCCGTCTGTTGACAAAATTGTTGATATCAACGCCGCTATGAACGCCTATATCAACGAAAAACACGCTTCCTGCGCCAACTTTTCGACAGGCGACGGCATACACCCCAACTTGCAAACAAGCGCCGTATTGGCGTCCGCTGTCTTGCACGACGGCTTTGGCTTTGCGAACAACATTTCCAACTTGCTCGTTGACAAGACTTTTATGAGACTTTTCAAACTTGTTCGTGTCCGCGACGGCTTGCAACACGACTTTGACAAAGAGACCATTGGACACACTTTGCCGTGGCACGCGCGCTTGCTTCCACGCGAAAAGCTTGACAAAAAGCTGGCGCGTCTTGACAAAAAAATTGCAAAAGCTTTGCAATAAAAAGTGACTTTCCAGTCGGCAACATTTGATTGTTGAGAAAATTATCTCAACAACAACTTTCCAAAAGCGTTGACAGCTGAGAAAAATTCTTGCGCCTTGGAAAATAAAATTTGCAACAACAAAAGCAACTTTTCCAAAGTGTAGACAGCCAGAAACCACTTTTGCATTTTGGAAAAACACGACTTTACAACAAAAAACTACTCTGCCCCGCAAGGCAAAGTAGTTTTTCTTTTTTTCGCGGAAACGCCCTATGTAGTCATTTCCAAATTTTTCCTATGCGTTCAACGATGGACTGAACAAGTCAAGCTTATTTTCCAACACCATTTCTAGGCTTGTGATAGCTTTGATCATGTCCTGCACTGATTTGTTAACTTCCAACAATTGAGCAGGCGTAACGTTTGCAACTTTGACAACCGCTTGAATTTTTTCGCCCTCCGCATTGATAATGTGAGACAAGCCTGTCTCTTCGAGCGCAACTGACTCAATAAGGTCGGTTATTGCTTGTTCTCTTGTTGTTGTGCTTGGGATAATTACTGGCATTGACATATATCGTCACCTCATAAATAAATTAAAGGATTTTTCCTTCCTTACATAATATGTTCGATTGCAAAAATGTTTACACTTTCGCGACTATTTCACGACAAGATTTATCACATAATTTGTCATTGTAATGCAATTTACTGTGCGCATCGCCGAGAAACAGCCATTGCAACTTGCAAAAATGGAAAACTTGTCAATCACGCTGATATTGCTTACACAATAATTGCCATTGCAATCGGTTTTGACAATTTCTTGTCCGTTGGCGTTGATTTGCACGCACGCGTTGGCAAGTGGCTTTTGATTTCTATCCGTAACAACTCCGCAAACAGAGATTTTCTTTGCGCTTCCGCCAAAACAAAATTCTACCTTTTCGACGCAACTTTCTTCTTGGACAGTAACCACGGCTGACTTTTTGACAAGTTGAGAACAGTCATAAGCTTCGACGGTATACTTGCCGACTTTGAGACATTTGGACACAAATTTGCCATCGCAATTTGTCGCTCCGCTGTCAACCTGCGCGTTGGCGCAATCAAGAATTACAACTTTGTTGCCGCATTGTGGCGCGGAAGAATTACAATCAACGACACTCACTTCGATTGTGTGGCATTGCGCCTCGCATTCGAAACATTTTGCGACATAGGCGCTTGTTTTTTTGCAAGTCAACTCTATTTCTTGCGTGATTTTTTCGCCCGTGCAAGGATAGATAAGTTCCACAACATACTTGCCAAAAGGTATGCAATTGGCGGTATACGCCCCCTGCTTGTTCGTGTCGCCAGATGCAATCACAACGCCTTTTTCGTCCAAAATAGCCACAAAAATTCCACACAACGGCAAGTTGCTTTTGCAACATTTCACACACACTCTGACGCTCCCCGTGGTGGCGTCTTCGCACGGAAGATTTACAACCGCCTTGAGCTTGTTGAGCAGAACAATCTCCAACATTGTGATTTGTTCGACAGTAGCGCGCACGGAATTGTTGGCGGCAAGCATTTCGTTGACTGTGGGCGAGCCTTGCAAAAGTTTTTGCAACTTTTCGCCTTCTGTGTTGAGAATGTGCGATATGCCAGTTTGCTCCAACGCAACCGACTCAATTATATCATTTACACTTGCGCAACTCACCTTGTCCGCGCAACAACACTCGTTTTCTGTGGGACAATTGCTTGCGTTATTATCAAATTCATTTGCGCATAGGCAATCAAAACTGTCCTCTCGACAGTTAGCGTTTTTGTTATCTCTCATATTTCACCTCGCAATCAGTATATGCGCGCCAATCTCAACAAATGTCCCAATCACGCAAAAAACGGCAAAGATTTCTCTCCGCCGTCAAAATTGTTACAAATTTGAACTCTTTTTTCGCTTTTTTTGTTATATTCCGCTCGTTTGTTGCCCTTCGACAGAATTTTGTGTGACAAAGTTGTCTTTGTTGTCCTTGTTGTCATTGTTGTCCCACAACTTCACAGAGCCACGCTGTCCATCGCCAGAATTTTGTGTGACAAAGTTGTCTTTGTTGTCATTTTTGTTATTTTTGTCATTATTATCCTTGTTTCCCTTGTTTTTTTCCAACCTTGCGAACGCCTTATTGCGCGCGATAAGCAACGTTACAAAATGTATAATCACCGTTATGACCCAAGAAACAGGATAAGAAAGATAGAGCGCGATAAGATTGTGCGTCGCGGCAAAAACAGTATATATCCACAAAATTCTTACTCCGCACACGCCCACAATTGACACAAACATTGGCGTAAAAGACAAGCCAATGCCACGCAACGAGCCCACCAAAACTTCCATAAGTCCGCACGTAAAGTATGTCGTGCCAATGACCAACAGCCGTTGAACGCCAAACTTGATGACTTCTGGGTCGGTGTTGTAGACTTTGAGCAGCCACGGCGCGGCAAGATATGACGAGACGCCCATCACAAGCCCAAGCACAGTCGTAATCGCCATAGTTTGAACCAATACAATCGAACAATTTTTGCGTTTGTTCGCGCCATAATTTTGCCCGGTAAATGTCAAAGCAGCTTGCGAGACAGCGTTCATCGACGTGTATACAAAGCCTTCTATGCTTGCCGAGGCGGCGCTTCCTGCCATTGCGGCGTTGCCCATTGAGTTGATTGCTGATTGAATAATGACGTTGGAAAAAGAAAATATTGTGCTTTGAATGCCCGCCGGCAAACCAATGCGCATAATTTTCAACAGCGCTCCTTTGTCGATTCTCAATCGCTTGATTGTCAACTTGCCAAAGCCTTTGCGCCTTGAGAGACAAATGACAACCAACACCGCCGATATCGCTTGCGCAATGATTGTCGCCCACGCAACGCCAGCGACGCTCATTTTGAAAACTATTACAAAAACAAGATTAAGCGCGACATTGACAAGCCCCGACAGTGTCAAAAATATCAAAGGGTTTTTTGTGTCGCCACACGCGCGCAAAATTGACGCGCCAAAGTTATACAACAAATTCGCTGGCATTCCAACAAAAAATATCTTGAGATAAATAGCCGAAAGCGGCAAAATATCTTCTGGAGTTTTCATCCAACGCAAAAATGTTTCCGTCATAAAATAGCCAAAAATGCCGACAATAACTCCGCCAATTACGCTGACAAGAATGGCGGTATGTACAATTTTTTCCGCAGCCTTTTCGTCGCGCGAGCCAATCGCTTGCGCCATCGCGGCAAGAGCGCCCACCGACAAGCCAATAAACAAATTTATCACCAAGTTGACAAGCGCGCCGGTCGAGCCAACCGCCGCCATAGCGTTGCTGTCGGCAAATCTTCCAACGACAATAATATCCGCGGCGTTGTACAGCAATTGCAAAATTCCTGTGAACACAAGCGGAAGCGAAAACAAAATTATTTTGCCGAATAATGGACGAGAACACATATCCATATCGGCTTTTAGGGCGCGACTTTTCAACATAATTTATCCTTGTTAACAAGGGGTTTCCTTGTTGACGAAGTTATTATATTCTTTTTGTTTTCTTATGTCAACAAGAATGAGAGCGTTGTAATATAAGATTGTGAACACACCGCAAATATAACTATGATTTAAGAGAAATTACCTAATAATATAATTTTGTTACAAATTTGCAATTTTTTTCAATGCGACCACTTTTGTTTTGCAACAACTCAAAACGCATTTAAAAGACATCTTTTTTTAACTTTTTTATCTCGTGGCTTTTCTACTTCTTTCTTTTTTACTTTGCGACTTTTCGTTTTCTTTTCAAATTTTTGCAACTTGCATTTTTGCTCGCGGAATTTTTTTACTCGAACAATTCTTTGATTGTCGCCTGCACGACTTTTTGTTTGTCGAATTTTTCTTCGACAAGCGCGCGACCATTTTTTCCAAAATTTGATTTTTCTTGCCAACTCAAATTGACAAATTTCATCAAGCAATCAAAGAGACTTTTTTTGTCTTGAACCTTGCACACAAAGCCACTTTCCCCGTCAATTACTCCTTCTTTGCAACCATTTATATCGCTGGCGATAACGGCTCGCCCACAGCTGCATGCCTCAAGAATTGCATTGCTCATTCCTTCGTGATAACTTGGCAACACCAAGCAATCGCTTTGCCAGAGAACTTCCGCGACATTCGCGACCATTCCACGCCATTCAAGCCAGCCGCGCGCGACAAAGTCGTCAATTTGCGGTCGATAATCTTCTTCCATTTCGCCAAGAAAAACAAATTGCGCCTGCGCGTTGATTTTTTTCATCTCGGCGATTGCCCACAAAAGCTCGTCAACGCCCTTTTCTCGCATAATTCTGCCTACAAAAACAAATTTTGTAACTTCATTTTTTTCCAACGATTTGTAAGCAAACTTGTCGAGATTTACGCCAGCGCCATTCAAAACGATTGCATTTTCTTGATTTACAATGCTCCGCTCAACAAAAACTGCCTTGTCGGCGCAGTTCTCGAAAAATACTTTTTTCGCTTTCTTTTTGACGGATATTTTGTAGAGAAAAGTGACAAGGCGCGTCATCGCTCCGCCTTGGAATGACCTTCCAAGCCCCGTAACATTCGGGAAAAACTCAACGCTTCGTGGGCAAGCCATTCCGCCATAAATGTTGCATTTGACGGTATAAGTTATGAGCTTGTCGGGCGCAAACTTTTTGACAATTCGCCTATATTCTGCCACAAGCTTGATATCTTGCAGTGCATTCTTTCCTCGTCTTTCCATTTCCACTGGGAAAAATTCGCCCAACTCACTCAATCGCGCATTTTGTTGCTCGTCGCCATTTGGACAAATTATCGCAATCTCATTTTCCTTTCTCAGTTGCATTATCAGTTCTTCTCGGAAAAGCAACATTCCTGCAGGAGAATTCCCTATCAACAAAATTTTCATATTTTCCTTTTATTTTCCTTTTATTTTCCAACAGCTTTTTTTAATTTTTTCTAATATATTCCAACAATTCCGACAGTGTTTTTTTTAATATTATATATTTCAACAGCTCGATTGCTTTTTGTATAATATCTTTTTTATTACATTTTCCTTATATATTCCAACAATTCCGACAGTGTTTTGATTGTTATTTTTGGCAAAATGCCATTGCAATATTCTTTGTTTCTATACAATTTGTCCGCTCTTGAAATCTCACAAGTAACAATCGGATATAGCGCGCCAATCGCAAAGTCTTTTGCGCGGTTGTCGCCGACATAGATCATCTCATTGAACTCAACTTGCAATTTTTCTCGCATAATCTCGAACGCTTTCGGGTGTGGCTTGCGGAATTTTTCTCCGCCCAAGCTGTCAGTAATCACAACAAAGTCGACATATTTTTCCACTTCCAGCGAACTAATTTTGTTTTTTTGGCACTCAATTCTGCCGTCAGTTATCACTCCAATGCGAATATTGTGTTTTCTCAATTCTTCCAACACGCCAATCGTGTCGGGATAAAACTGCAAATTCGTCCGCTCACAACTTCGATATTCTTGCGCAAGTTCTGCGATATCACTCTCGCAATATTTTATGCCAAAGCTGTCCAACAATCGGTTGTAAACGTTCGCGTGGTCTTGCTCGAAAAGTTGCAAAAGTCTTGGATATACGCCTTGCAAATGATATTTTTCGCCAACAATTTGCGCCACATATTCAAAACCTTGCTCAACAAATTGCATTTCTGGGAACAACGTATCGTCCAAGTCAAACACGACCGCCTTAATCATTTTCCACTTCCACGCTATCAAACGCAACCGCCTCAATCATTTTCAACTTCCACACAATCGTCAAAGCGAGAAAAAACAACGCCGTCGCGGAAGTTTTCCACATATTCCAACTTTTCTCCGCGCAAAAGTCGATAAAGGAATTGCGGACTGTCCGCCCCTGCCAAAATGCTCATCGGCGCGCCACCGCCAAAGCGCGGATTTATCTCAATAAAGCGGAAAGCCCCGTCTTGCCCCAGAAAACCTTGCGCGGTAATATGCCCAATCGGCTTGAGTTTTGCAATCATTTTTTTTGTTTCGGCTATCAAATAATCGTTTTTTTCTATCTTGCCCTTTTGAATTTCGCCTGCGCGCGTCGCCAATCTTTGTCGCGGAACAACGCTCACAACATTCCCGTCGAAGTCGACAAAAACGTCAATCGTATATTCTTTTCCGCTCGCGCACTCTTGAATTATCGCATTTGGCACATATTCCGAGAAAAATTCCAACTCATTTTCGTTGTTAATTTTGTAAGCGTTTTGACTGCTACTTCCGTTGAGTGGTTTTACAAAAAGTGGAAAATTGTAGTCCCCCTTTTGCAAGTCAAATTTTGTCAAAGTCCTTGGCGTGAGAAAATTGTTTTCAGCGAAAAATTGCGCCGTTTTCCTTTTGTCATTACAAATTTCTATCACGCGCGGCGAACTTACAAGCGCTTTCGCTCGCGTTTGACTTTCGATAAATTCCTTGTTTTGCGCAAGCTTTTCCAGCTCGGTATCAATCGTCGGAACAATCAACGCGATGTCTTCTTTGTTGCAAATATCAATCAAACTTTGGACAAAATTCTCGTCGCTTATGCGCGGAATGATATAGGCGACGTCGCCAAATTGCAACGCAGGCGCTGTCTTTGTAATATCAGCCGTCACAATTTTGCCACTTACTCCAAGCGCTGATTTTGCGCGCGCAAAAAGTTTGACCAGCTCAACTCGTCTGCCAACGCTTGTTATCAAAATGTTAATTTCTCGCATACTTTTCTCACTTTTGCTGATTTTGATTTTTGCAATATTTTATTTCAATTTGGAACGCTAACTTTTTTTGTCATTTTTCGCTTTTTCTTCGTCAACTATTTGGAATTTTTCGCCTTGCTCGTCGTCAAAAGAATTATTATTTTTGTCGATTTTGTCTTTGCCATTTCCAACAAAATATTCCATTGTCGCCTCGCCCGATTGCGCGATTCCGTCTCTTTTGCAAACTTTTTTTATTGTCAAAAAAAATATTTTTGCGTCCAATTTCAATGAGCAATTGTCAACATACTCCACGTCTTTTTCGAATTTTTCTTGCCAACCAATCGCGTTTCTTCCGCTCACTTGCGCAAGCCCCGTGAGACCGGGACGCATTTCGTGACGGCGATTTTGCACGGCGCTATACAGCGGCAAATATTCTTCCAACAGCGGTCGCGGTCCAACAACGCTCATTTGCCCGACGAGAATATTCCACATTTCTGGCAACTCGTCGATTGACGTTTTTCGCAAAAACATACCGAATTTCGTCAATCTTTCTTTGTCTGGCAACAATTTTCCGTCCGCGCCTTTCTCATTTGTCATTGTACGCAATTTTACAATTTTAAATTTTTTTCCACCTTTTCCAACGCGTGTTTGCAAGAAAAACGGCTTCCCACGCATCGCAATCGCCACAATCGGCAACAAAATCAAGAAAGCAGGAGTGACCACAATCATTCCAACAAGGCTCAAAATTATATCGAAAATTCTTTTCCACAACTTCTTATACAAATGCATTCCCCTTTTCCGCTTTGGCTTTATTTTTCTTTTTCCGCGATAGTTTTCTTGACAATTTCCGCCACAAGTCGAACTTGGCTTTCCGTCATTTTTGTGTCGCTTGGCAAGCAAAGACTGCGCTCGAACAAGTCTTGCGCCACGCTCCCCTTGTCGAGAGATGAGAAAAAGTCGCAATTTGCATACACAGGTTGCATATGCATAGGCTTCCACGCAGGACGGCTCTCGATATTTTCTTTCGCCAACGCATTGATTATGTCCACAAATGTAGTTTTGCATTCTCTCGACAGCGTTATCAATGACAGCCAATGATTGCAAAAACAATTTTTTGGCTCAGGAATCATTTTTATTTGCTCAACGTTTGCAAATTCTTCGCAATAAATTTGAAAAATTTTGCGTTTTTGACACACGCGCAAGTCAAGCGCCGTGAGTTGCCCCCTGCCAATGCCCGCGCAAATGTTGGACAAACGATAATTATATCCAATTTCTTCGTGTTGATACCACAGCGAATTTTCGCGCGATTGCGTCGCCCAAAACAGCATTTTGTCGCGCGCTTTCTTGTCATTTACAAGCGCCATTCCGCCACCGCTTGTGGTGATAATCTTGTTGCCGTTGAAAGAAACAATCGACACGTCGCCAAAACTGCCCGTCGCAATTCCGTTATATCTTGAGCCGAGACTCTCCGCGGCATCTTCCAACACAGCAGTGCCGTGCGCCTTTGCAATCGCGAGCAAGCGCTCAAAGTCAGCAGGGTTGCCATACAAATTTACAATGACAATCGCCTTTGGTCGGGGATATTTCTCATAAGCTTTTTCCAACGCAACCGCGCTCATATTCCAAGACGAATATTCGCTGTCGACAAAAACTGGCTTTGCCTTGCAATAGTCAATCGCGTTGCAACTGCCAATAAATGTAAAGGACGAACAAAAAACAATATCGTTTTCTCCCACACCCAACCACCGCAAGCCGAGATGAATCGCCGCGCTCCCACTCGACAACGCTACGGCAAATTCTCTGCCGACATATTGACAAATTTCTTGCTCGAACATATCAACATTTTTGCCGAGTGGCGCTACCCAATTTGTGTCGAACGCTTCTTGAATATATTTCATTTCTTCGCCACACATATGTGGGGAACTCAAAAAAATTCTTTTTTCCATAACAACAGTTTTGACACAATTTTATGTTTTTAAAAAGACTTGCTTACAAATTATTAAAAAAAGTCAAGCGATAGACTTTGCCCACCACTTGCTCGACAAAAAATTATAAAAAAAGTCGAACGATAGAGCTTGTCCACCGTTCGACCACAAGAAAATTTGTATTTTGTTGATTAATCTTTCTTTGCGTTTTCTTCTATTTGTTCTGCTGCTTTTTTCTTTTTTGACTTAAAACTAAACTTGTGATTGCTGCAAATATTCAGTGTCTTAACAAGAATAAACATTACCATCATCGCCAAGAAAATTGCGAGCATTCCTTTCCAGAAAATGCCGAGAGTATCGCTTGGAGTCGCGTCCTTATCTTTCGAAACGACACAGCCGTCCAAACTGAGTTGTCTGCCTTTTGTCGCCGCAGTGACAACAAATTTGTTTTCGCCTTTCATTGCTTCGTCAAAAGTGATAGCATCGGTTTCTTTGACAAAACTATAAGCGCCTGTCACCTTGACATTTTCGACATCTTTTTTGGCAAGAATGAGTTCGTAACCGCCTTTTTTGTCGAGTTTCAAGCTGATTGAGTCATATTGAACGCCTTGATAAGTCGCGTCGTTTGCGACATATTCGCCGTGGATATCGTCTTTTTGAGTGCAAGCCGCGCAAGAGAGCAAGCAAGCGAACACCAACATTAAAACCAAGAAAATTTTTGAATATCTTTTCATTTTTCTTTTCTCCTTACAGCATAGCTGGCAAAATGCTCAGAATGATACCGCCAGCGACTACGCTTGCGATTTGTCCAGAGACGTTTGCGCCAATAGCGTGCATCAACAAGTGGTTTGTAGGGTCAGCTTCCAAGCCCAACTTCTGCACGACACGCGCCGACATTGGGAATGCGGAAATACCAGCCGCGCCAATCATAGGGTTGATTTTTGTCTTGCTGAATAGGTTGATAAATTTTGCAAAGAACACGCCGCCGACAGTGTCGAACACGAATGCGAACAAGCCAAGCCCCATAATCATAAGTGTTTCTACTCTGATAAAGCTTTCCGCGCGCATACTGCCCGAGATTGTGATGCCGAGCAACAATGTTATTATGTTGGAGAACGTCGATTGCGCGGTATCTGACAAACTTGTAAGAACGCCGCACTCTCTGATAAGGTTGCCGAACATCAACATTCCGACCAACGAAACTGACGCAGGCGCGATAAGTCCAGTGATAATCGTAACAGCCACAGGGAAAAGAATTTTGGTTGTTTTGCTTATGCTTTCTGGCTTATATTCCATTCTTATGCGTCTTTCTTTCTTTGTCGTAACCGCTTTGATAACCGCAGGTTGAATGATTGGCACAAGCGCCATATAGCTATACGCCGCGACCGCAATCGCCCCCATATAACTACTTTTTAACACGTTGGCGACGAGCAAAGCCGTTGGGCCGTCTGCCGCGCCGATAATGCCGATAGAAGCTGCGTCTTTGAGCGAAAACCCAAGGAAACCAGCCAAAAGTATTGTAATAAAAATTCCAAGTTGAGCAGCTCCGCCAAAGAACATAAGTTTTGGATTGCTCAAAAGTGGTCCAAAGTCAATCATTGCGCCAATGCCAATAAACAGCAACAACGGCAACGCTTCACTCGCCTCGATTCCCACTTCGAAAAGCCATTGAATAATGCCCACGCTTTCCAAACCGCCAATGGTTTGTGTCAACGCGCCCGAAAAAGGCAAGTTGATAAGGATTGCTCCAAAGCCCATAGGCAACAAAAGCGCTGGTTCCATTTTTTTCTTGATTGCAAGAAAAATAAGCCCGCCGCCGATGACCCACATCATAACTTGTTGCCATGTTATCGCAACAATTGACTGCCATAAAAATTCCATAATACTTCCTTCCAAAATAATTTTCTTAATACATTATATCAACTTTGAGACAATTAGACAAGCGTATGAGACAAAATTTTAAGCCGTTTTTTACAATTGTCTCTTATAGAACAAGAGATTTTCGCTCAAAACGGCTTTTTTCGTTGATTTTGTTATAATTTTATTTTAATTTTGGTTGATTTTGATTGAATTCGTTTTGCGATTTGTTTCGCATTTTGTTTTGGACTTTCAAAATATTTGCTTAATTTTTTGTCGCGGTTTTGAAATTTTTTTGTTATTTCAAGCTTATCATTGTCCCCGTTGACTTGTTCAAAGTGATAGTAAACTTGTCCTTCGAGAAAAATTTCGACGCTTTGCTCGCGCCAAAAGCCTTGTAATCAAACTGTGGATAAACTTGATAGATTTTCTGCACAACTTGCGAAAGCACGCACGGTTTGTTTGCATCGTCAAGAATTTTTTCTACAAAAGCCTCCACTTCTTGCTTTGTGAGTGGCACTATTTCTTCGCTCGCGTCATTTTTGATTGTGTCAACTTTGACTTTTGCGACGGGCGCTGTCGCCACATTGACTTCTTTTTCGCCAAGCTGCTCGAGCACAAAGAATCTGTCGCACGCTTTGACAAACGAACCAGGCGTTTTTTTCTCGCCCGCGCCAATGACGTAAATATTTGATTCTTTCAATCTTTTTGCTAGCCCTGTGAAGTCGCTGTCGCTCGACATAATGCACACCGCGTCGACGTTGTGAGAATAAAGTATATCCATCGCGTCGATTATCATCTTTGAATCTGTCGCATTTTTGCCTGTGGTATAAGTGTATTGTTGCACGGGCGTGAGCGAAAATTCGTTTACGATAGCGCGCCAACCCTCCGACGAATTTTGCGCAAAGTCGCCATACATACGCTTGTAAGTCACCTTTCCGAGCACAATCAATTCTTTGTCGAGCGCGCTCATATATTTTGGTGAGACGTTGTCCGTATCAATCAACAACGCTATTGTAAAATTTCCGTTTTCCATTTTTTCTCCGTTTTTTTGTTGTTTTATTTAATTTTTCTTTGCGACAAACCTATCTTTTGGGGGCGATTTTTCTTATTTATATAGGTCGATTTTTCATATTTTTGTGAGTTAATTTTTACTTTTTACCGCTTTTTTTCTTGCTTTTTATCTACTTGTTTGTTTACTTTATATCGCCTTTTTTGATTGTTCCTTGCTATTTTCGGTTTTATTTGATTACGCCCTTTTTGAGAATAAGGTTGGCATATTGACTTTCTTCTCCAGTCAAAACAACCGCGTAACATTTTTTCGCGCGCTCATAGTAAGCGAACCTTTCGAGATAGGCTTTTTTTGCATTGCCGAATTCCGCTTTTGCAAGAATTTCGTCATACTTTTTCCAAATAACTGGCACAAAAGTGTCCCCTGTCACAACTTGCATAAAGATTGCGTTTTCTTCCGCATAGCTGTCCAACGGAAACAACTGCAGAATTCCTTCGAGCAATTGCGGAATAGCGACGCCGTCCAATCTGACAACATTGTCGCTGATAGAATGCGCCGGAAAGTTTGCGTCCGCGATAACGATTTCGTCACCGTGTCCCATTTCGCACAAAACTTTCAACAATTGTGGACTGATAAGTTTACATACATTTTTTAACATAACAAACCCTTCTTTTCTATAATTCTTTTTTTGCGACAACACTTTCAATTGCGTTGCCCCGACTTATTTATTTTTTCATTTTACGCTTTCGATTTTTGTTTTTTGCGTTTTTGTTTTTTTAACTTATTGTTTTTACTTACTTTTTTATACGATTTCTCTTTTTTCGCGTTCTTTTTTTCGCGTTCTTTTTTTCGCGTTCTTTTTTTCGCGTTCTTTTTTTCGCGTTCTT